>VBOF01000095.1 GCA_005877855.1 Nitrospirota bacterium
CACGCTGATCAATACCGTCGCCAGGAGGCCCAGGTGAAGACGCGCCTGCCGCTCCACGTGTACGGTGCGCGGTCCGATGACGATCCCGTGCGTGAGGAAATAGAGGGCCCCTGCTCCGACGGTGGTGAACAGCAACAAGCCGACCAGCCATTCCTGGAGGTACGTCAGGAACGGCAATGTGAAGCCGTAGAACCCCAGGTCCTTGCCGAAGATCGGGTCGGTCTGGCCGAAAGGGACGGCCTGGCGGAACAGGAGGTAGTCCTCCCAGTGGGTCGCCCCGCCGAGGGCGGCGATCAAGGCTAGAACCGCAGCCCCGCCGCCGACGGTGCGGCCCAGGTGGCTCCGGAGCGGCTCCGCAAAGCGCAGCAGCACAAGGGTGTCCACCGTGCCCCAGTAGCGGGTCGGCTGGTGCCGTCCGGCCAGGTACGCGTTGGCGAAGAACACGAGGAAGAAGACCGCGCCAAACAGCCCGCCGACCACTGCCTGAGTCAACAAGATGGTCGTGAAAACGGACTGGTAGCCGACCTCGCCAAACCAGAGCCAGTCCACGTAGAGCGCGAGGGAATTACTGAGCGAGAGGAGCAGGGCGACCAGGAGGAAAAAGAGGAGGAGCAGTCGTGCGGGGCTCACTGGGAAAGGGCGTCAGGGGACACGCCTGCCCGGCGGGCCTCGTCGGGGATGGCGGTGTTGATTTCGTATTCCTTGTTGCGGATCCGTTGATCCAGTTCGCTGATTTTGGACGTCGCTTTCGCTTCGGTATCGGAATCGAGAGGACGCGACTGTTGGTTGCGGCGGAAGAGGAGATTGTCGTACTCCTCCTGGGCCTTTTGACGTTTCGACCGCAGCTCTTCCAGGTCGGCGCGCGCCGCAGTCATGCGTTGTCGCCAGACAGCGTAGGAGTCGCCCTGGTCGGTCGGTGCAGACGGCATCGTGTTGTTCCGACCAGGAGGCGTGGGAACCCTTTGAAACGTCTTCGTTGACTCTTTGGTTTCTTCCACGCGTTTCGCGGACTTCCGATACTGCGGAGGCACCTTCTCCAGGCTGTCTGTGAATCCCACGTTGCCGTCTTTGTCCGTCCATTGGTACGTTTCGGCGGACGCGGGATTGTGCAGGAGCAGCACCAGGCAGGCAGCGAGCGCCAGCGCGCTGGTCAAGAGTCTGCTGTAGCGAAGATTCATGGGGTATTCTAGCCTTGCATTTGGGGTGAAAACAAGCTAACTAAGGTGAAGGATGAGCGACGAATCGCTGCCGATCAAGATCACGGTGGGAGGTGTGACCTTACATGCCGAGCTCAAGCCGACCCGGACGGCCAAAGCCATCTATGATCTCCTGCCCATCGAGACGGATCTGCATAGCTGGGGCGAGGAGTTCTATTTCAAGATCCCGTTCATCAAGGATCACCGGGAGACGGCCACGGTGAAGGTGGCCGTGGGGGACATCGCGTACTGGGGCCAGGGCGGGGCCGTGGCGATCTTCTTCGGGCGTACGCCGGTCAGCACCGGGCCGGACCCAGCGCCTGCCGACCGGGTGAACCTGATCGGCACGGTGAAGGGCGACGCCACCGTGTTGCGGACCGTCATGAACGCGACCAAGATCAAAATGGAGAAGGCGCCGTGAAATTCTCCCCAGAGCGCGTGGCAACCCTGGCCGGCCAGATGGTTGCAAAGCTCGTGTCCGACGGGCTGATCGAGCCGGTCGCGGATCGCCGTGTCCTGACCGTGTCGCTAGAGCGGGTGATCGTCGACGAGCTGAGCGTCGAGGACCGCATCAATGCGGACGCCAAGGAGTTGATGCGCAAGTATGAATCCGAGATCGCGCGGGGCCAGATGAACGAACAGCAGCTCTTTCAGATGATCAAGAAGCAGCTCGTGAAGGAGAAGGGAGTCGTCCTCTGATGGTCCTGAGTGACGAGAAGGCGACGCACCTCTCGCACCTGATCCTGAACCACTTCAAGAACCCCGCCAACGCGCGGCTCAAGGTGGAGGAGGTGGCGGTCCTGCGCGAGATCAAGCGCTTCCTGGCCGCCGAATTGAAAGTTGATGCCGAGGTGGACGTTCTCGTCCGCCGGCGTTTGGCCTCCTATTCCCGTCCGCTGGCGGAGGGCTCACCCGAATGGGAAACGCTGTACCGCAAGACCTTCGAAGAGGAGATGCGCAAACGGAAAAAGCTGTAAGCCGAACCGAAAGGAACCCAATGGCTGAGTCCAAACAGTCTGAAAAGTTCTACCTGGAGCGGTTCGGGGTGACCGACCGCGAGCTCCTGGCCGCGATGGGGCGGGTTAAGGTCCGGGACGTGGACTACGCGGACCTCTATTTTGAGCACACCGTGGACGAATCCATTTCGATGGAGGAGAGCCTGGTCAAGCGCGCCTCGAAGAGCATCTCCCAGGGTGTGGGGGTGCGGGCGACGGCCGGTGAGAAGACCGGCTATGCCTACTCCGATGAAATCACGTTGAGACAGTTGGAGCAGGCCGCCGACACGGCCCGCTACATCGCTCGCTCGCCGGCGGGCGCTGCCTCCGTGCCGGCGATCCGGGTCGGGAAACCTGCCCAGGACCTCTACCCGGTGGCCGTGCCGGCTACGGAAGTGGCGACTCCGGAGAAGGTCGCGCTCCTGGAGCGGATCGATGAGGTCGCGCGCGCGTATGATCCGCGGATCAAGAACGTGATGGCCTCCTTTACGACGGAGTACAAGACTGTCCTGATCGCCAATGCGGAAGGGGAGTTGGTCGGGGATGTGCAGCCCCTGTCCCGGCTACAAGTCGCCTGCAGAGCGCTACGCGAAAGAGGCGGCCCGCCAGGCCGTGCTGAACCTGAGAGCGGTGGACGCGCCGGCCGGGCCGATGACGGTGGTGCTCGGCTCGGGCTGGCCGGGTATCCTGCTCCATGAGGCGATCGGCCACGGGCTGGAGGCGGATTTCAACCGTAAGAAGACCTCCGCCTTCACGGACCGCATCGGCCAGGTGGTCGCCTCCAAGCTCTGCACCATCGTGGACGACGGCACGCTGCCGTTCCGCCGGGGCTCGCTGAACGTGGATGACGAGGGGACGCCGACAAGCCGGACGGTGTTGATCGAGAAGGGAATCCTGAAAGGCTACATGACGGACAAGCTCAACGCGCGACTCATGGGAATCCCGCTGACCGGCAACGGGCGGCGGGAAAGCTTTCAGTGCATCCCGATGCCGCGCATGACCAACACCTTCATGCTGCCAGGCGAGTCCACGCCCGAGGAGATCATCCGCTCGGTCAAGCGCGGGCTCTACGCGGTGTATTTCGGCGGCGGGCAGGTGGACATCACCAACGGCAAGTTCGTCTTCTCCGCCAGCGAGGCGTACCTCATCGAGGACGGCAAGGTCACGACGCCGGTGAAGGGCGCGACGCTGATCGGCAGCGGGCCGGAGATCCTCAAGAAAGTGTCGCTGGTGGGCCATGATCTGGGGTTGGACGAAGGCATCGGGACCTGCGGCAAGGACGGACAGTCCGTGCCGGTCGGCGTGGGCTTGCCGACGATCCGGGTGGATGAGATCACCGTCGGAGGCACGCAGGCGTAAGGCTACCTTTCGTGTCATTCTGAGCGAAGCGAAGAATCTAGGCCCTTCACTCCGTTCAGGGTGACAGATGGGAAACGTGGAAAGTTTATGCGGATTGATCAAAACTTAATGGACGAGCTGCTCGCCAAGGCAAAGCGGAAGGGCGCAATCGCGGCGGACGTCGTGGCCGTCGAAGGGGACTCCGCCTCGGTGCAAGTGCGCCTGTCAGCCGTGGACAAGCTCTCGAAGGCGCGGGAGAAGCGCCTGGGTCTTCGGGTCTATTTCGGGCAGCGCTCGGCGGGAGCCTCCACATCGGACCTCTCACCGGCGTCGCTGGATGAGCTGGTCGAAACGACGTGCGCCTTGGCCCAGGCGGTCGTGGAAGATCCTTACGCGGGTCTGCCCGATCCCGCCGCTCTGGCGAAGGAATGGCCGGATCTCGACCTCTATGACCGTGAGACCGTGCCGATGGATCGGATGATCGAGCTGGCCACGCGCACCGAGAAGGCGGCGCTGGCGGTCGACCCGCGACTGTCGAACTCTGAGGGAGCCGAGGTTAGCACCTTTGGGGGGCGGACCGTGTTCGCCAACAGCCACGGTTTCTACGGGGACTACCAGGGCTCGAGTTTCTCGTGCGCCGTGGCGCCGATTGCTGTGCAGGACGGGTTGATGCAGCGCGATTACTGGTACACCGTCGGCCGGAAGTTGAGCCGGCTGGATTCGCCGGAGGCCGTCGGGCAGGAGGCCGGCCGGCGGACCGTCCGCCGCTTGGGCGCGCGCAAGATCGCGACCTGCCGCGTGCCGGTGGTCTTCGATCCGGAGATCGCCGGAAGTTTCCTGGGCAACCTCTGTAGTGCGGTGAACGGCTACGCCATTTACAAGGGCGCCTCCTACCTCGTCGGGCGGCTGGGGGAACGCATCGCCCCTGACACGGTCACGGTGTACGACGACGGCCGGATGCCGGCCGGCCTGGGCTCCAAGCCGTTCGATGGTGAGGGGCTGCCGACTCGGAAGACCGCCATCGTGGAGCGGGGCATCCTGAAGAACTACCTGCTCGACACCTACGCGGCCCGCAAGCTGGGGCTGGTCTCGACCGGCAACGCGGCTCGCAGCGTCGGTGAGGCGTCCTCGGCCGGCGCGACCAACTTCTACCTGGCGCCCGGCATGGCCGCGCCCGAGGCGATCGTCCGCTCGGTCACGCGCGGGCTCTACGTCACAGAGTTGATCGGGTTCGGGATCAACATGGTGAACGGCGACTATTCCCGCGGCGCGGTCGGCTTCTGGATCGAGAACGGCGAACTGGCCTATCCCGTCGAGGAGATCACGATCGCGGGCAACCTGAAAGACATGTGGAGGGGCGTCGAAGAGATCGGCAACGATCTCGTGTTTCGCGGGCGCATCGCCAGCCCGACGGTGAAGATCGCCGAGATGACGGTGGCGGGAGAGTGACGCGGTGCCCTCGTCGCCGCACCTGCTCACGGCCCTCCATTCCGAAGACTGGCACACCCCGAAGGGCCGGTTTATCCGAGAGGTCATGTTCGGGGTGAACGACGGCGTGGTCTCGACGATCGGCTTTGTCGCCGGAGCGACGGGGGCGCTCATGCAGACGCGCGTGGTCCTGTTGGCTGGGGTTGCGGCCGTCGTGGCCGGCGCGCTTGCCATGGGAGCTGGAGCGCAAAGAGATCCGAGACATCCTCTCCAAGCTGGGGTTTCTGAAGGACGAAGTCGAGATGATCGTGAACCGCGTCACGTCGGACAAGGACCTGTGGGTGCGGTTCATGATGCGGGAAGAGCTGGGCATCTTGGAGGAGTCCTTCGATAACCCGGTGACGGTCGGCTTGCTGATGGCGGGAGCCTACGTCGTGGGCGGGATCGCGCCGCTGTTACCGTATGTAGTCATGGAAGACGTCCTGATGGCCCTCAAGGTGGCAGTGGCCGTCTCGCTCGTGGCGCTCTTCATCGTCGGCGTCGGCAAGACGGTGCTGACGAGGCAGCCATGGCTGAAAAGCGGGATGGAAGTGATGTTGCTGGGCTCGCTGGCAGCCGGGGTCGGGTTCGGGATCGGCAAGCTCGTCGCCATGGTCTGGCCCGAGGTGGGCGCCGTCGGCGTGTAAGCGTGGAAAGGGGAGGTGAGCCATGCGTAGCAAAGCTGTCCTCATAGGTGTGGCGATCGGGCTGCTTCCGTGGGCGTGGACGGCGTTCGCGCAGGCGGCGGTGGATCGGGAGAAGCTGCTGAAGGACCCCGGCGTGTACGGGACGTTTGCGGTGTTTAAGGTGGAGGGGGACTGGTGGAAGCTCGACAAATCGGCGCGGGGCGCGGCGGCGGCGGAAGTGAACGCCGTCTTCCAGAAACATGCCGAGAATGTCGCCACCGACACCTATTTATTGAGAGGCCTCTCAGACAGGGCCGATTTCTTTGTGCGCGTGCATTCCACCGAGATGCTGCACAACCAGAACTTCCTCGTGGACCTGATGGGGACGACGCTCGGCAAGTATCTGCAGAATACCCAGACCTTCAACGGGATCACCAAGCCGCTCAACTATGTGCCCGGATTTTCGGAGGACTTGCAGAAGGTGGTGAAATCCACCGCCCCTGACCCGGGGCCCAAGCCCTATGTGATCGTCGTGCCCATCCGCAAGGACGCGGAATGGTGGAACATGTCACAGGATGGCCGCAGCGCGATGATGAAGGAGCATACCGAAGCCACGGTGTCGTACCTCAAGACGGTCAAGCGCAAGCTCTACCACGCGAGCGGGCTCGGCGACCTTGACTTCATCACGTACTTCGAGACGGCGAAGCTGGACGACTTCAACAATCTGGTCATCGGGCTTGAGCGAGTCAGGGAGAACCGCCACAACAAGCGGTTCGGGAACCCGACGCTCCTCGGCACGATCCGCCCCCTGGATGAGATCCTGGAGATCCTGGCGCGTTAGGACTGGCCTTCAGTTGCCTGTCGGCTTGATGACGGCCGAGACTTCGTTGGCCAGCAGGATGGTGAGGGAGTACGGGACTGACTGGTCCCCCATCGCGACGGCATAGAGCGGGCAGACCTGGGGCACCGGTTCCGGGGGGAACGGCAGCAGGGCCGGAAATGCGATGGCCGGGGAGGCCGCGCCGATCGCCGCGAGGCGCAGCCGGAGTGCCACGAGGACATCCCGGACGCGCCCCTCATGCTGCTCCTCCGGCAGCGTGTGAGAAGCGGTGATGACGACGTCCCAGAGCGGCTTGCTGAGACAGATGGACACCGGCAGGCCGACGCTCTGGGCCAGGGGCGTGACGTCGATCAGATACCCGGCCTGGAGGGCCTCGTCACGGGTCAGGACTGGAGTCTGTGAGGCTTCGGCAACCTGGTCTGTCTTGGCCGTGGGCTCCACTTCAGATCGCATGGTCACCTGTTCGACGGGCGTGTCTTCGAAGAGAGTGGCACGGGGCCCCATCGCCTTGGTGATGCCTTCGTAGATGGCCCGGGCTGATGCGGACCACTTGGAGTCGAACGGTCCTCCGCGAAATGCCGCTTCCGCGGCTTTCTTTTCGTCAGTGGTCAATGGTCGTGGCGTTGATGAGGTGCTCATGCTTTCAATGTAGGTCTCGACTGGGGGATTGTCAAGCAGGCGCGGGCGTCTGGTCGTATGTGTCCGGAAGTGTACGACTTTAGCCGAAGAGGTTCATCTGCTCGACTGGCGGAACGGGCTCCTGCTGGCGGTCCAGGAAGGCCTTGAGCCTGCGGAAGTCTTCCCGGAGCGGCTCGTTCAGGTTGCCCTGATGCAGCGCGGCGGCGGGGTGGAGCATCGGGAACACAAAGAAGTCCTTGACCTGGAACGATTGCCCGCGCACTTTCATGATCCCGACCTTCTTGCCTAACAGCGTCTGCATGGCGAAGTTGCCGAGCGTACAGACGACCTTGGGCTTAATCAGATCGATCTGCTGAAGCAGGAATGGCTTGCAGGTCTCGACCTCGTCGGCCATCGGGTCACGGTTGTCCGGCGGGCGGCACTTGATCACGTTGGCGATGTAGACGTCGTTTCGGGAAAGGCCGGAGCCCTCCAGCAACTCGTCCAGCAGCTTGCCGGCCGCGCCGACGAAGGGGATGCCTTGCTTGTCTTCGTAGAAGCCGGGGGCCTCACCGACGAACATGATCTTCGCATGGGGGTTTCCGGTCCCGAACACGACCTGGGTCCGCCCGGACGCCAGGCGGCAGCGTTGACAGTCCTTGATGGAGTCGTGCAGTTCCTGGAGAGTCACGATGGGTCTCAGGGTCGGATGGACTGCATGATAGGTGTCAGTTTTGACGAAGTCAACCCGATTTTTCTGGAAAATTGACCCCCTCCGGAGGCTCTGTTAGACTCGCCAAACGATGGACGCAGGCCACAAGATCCAGGCCCTGAGAAGCAACATCGAACGGGTCATCAAGGGCAAGCCCGCGGTGGTCGAGATGGCGGCGGTGGCCCTGTTGGCGCGGGGGCATCTCCTCATCGAGGACGTGCCCGGAGTGGGGAAGACCACGCTGGCCCACAGCCTTGCCCGCTCCCTGGGCTGCTCCTTTCGGCGAATCCAGTTCACGAGCGACCTGCTCCCGGCTGACATCCTGGGTGTCTCGGTCTTCCATCAACAGAAGCAGTCGTTCGAGTTCAAGCCGGGCCCGGTCTTCGCCCACATCGTGCTCGCGGACGAGATCAACCGCACCACGCCCAAGACGCAAAGCAGCCTCCTGGAGGCGATGAACGACGCCCAGGTGTCCGTGGACAGCCAGACCTATCCGTTGCCCCAGCCGTTCATGGTGATAGCCACGCAGAATCCCTGGGAGTACCACGGGACGTTCCCGCTGCCGGAATCACAGCTCGATCGCTTCCTGATGCGGATCAGGATCGGCTACCCGGACCCGGCGGACGAGAAGAAAGTGCTGGACCGCCCTCAACTGCTGCACCCGGCCGACGAACTGGAGCCCGTGCTGACGACTCAGGAGGTCTTGGATCTGCAGGAGCGGGTCGAGAAGGTCCGCCTTGACGATAGCCTGATGGAATACCTCCTGGCCATCATCGCGGCCACCCGGCGCAGTGGCCTCTTGATGCTGGGGGTCAGCCCGCGCGGGGCGATGGCGCTCCATAAAACGGCCAAGGCCCTCGCTCTCGTCCGCCAGCGGGAGTACTGTCTGCCCGACGACATCAAGGAGTTAGCGCCGCTGGTCCTCGCGCACCGCGTGATGCTGAAGACGAGCCAGGGCACGCGCGGACATCGCTCGGAAGAGGCCGAGCGGGTCATCCAGGAAGTCGTGGAGTCAGTCCCCGTCCCCCTATAAGCCGCATGCTGTTCGAACGCATCCGTGAGTTCTTTCGCTGGTTCTACCGCTACCGGTCCCTGCGCCTGACGCCGGAGGGCGTGCGGTTCCTGCTGTTGACCCTGGCGGTCGGGGTCGCTGCGCTCAACACGGGGAACAACCTGCTCTATCTGCTGCTGGCGATGATGCTCAGCCTCATCGTCATGTCCGGCATCCTCTCCGAGCAATGCCTGCGTCACCTTGTCATTCGCCGGCGGATTCCTGAGCATGTCTTCGCCAACAACTTGGCGTTGATCGCGCTGTCCCTCGCGAACCGCAAGCCACGGTTGCCCAGCTTCTCGCTCCGCGTCCTGGACGTCGTCGAAGGCAAGACTGTGGACCGAGGCATCCATGTCCTGCACCTGCCGGGTGGCGCCTCGGTGACCCAGTCCTATCCGATCCTGTTCCCGCGACGGGGACGACACCGGATCGAGGGGATCAAAGTCCAGACGCGCTTTCCCTTCGGGCTCTTCAACAAGGCGGCGCACGTCCCCCTGAGCTCAGACTTGGTGGTGTACCCTGAACTGCGGCCGCTGCCGGAGGGTTTCCTCCATGACCTCGCCGTGCTGGGGCACGACCAGGCCGTCTCCCGTCGGGGACAAGGAGTCGGCCTGTACAACCTCCGGGAATACCTCCCGGGCGATGATTCGCGCATGATTCATTGGAAGACCTCGGCGCGCCAGGGGCGGTTGATGGTGCGGGAGACCGAGACGGAGGATCTGCGACAGGTGACCCTGGCGTTGCCCACGGCACTCCCGGCAGACGGCCAGCGCTTCTTCGAACAGGCCGTTAGCTTGACGGCGTCCCTGGCGGCCTATTTCCAGGAACAAGGATTTGCGATGAGCCTGCTGGTCGGCGAGCAGGAGACCCTGTACGGCGTGGGGGAGGAGCATCTCTACCGTATGCTGCATGTCTTGGCGCTCTGCACGCCGACGCCAGCTGAGGGGAGTGCGTCGGGCGCCCCCGAGGGTTTCGGGATGCTGGGGGAGCGGACGATGCGTGGCGAGATGACCCTCGTCGTCCTGCCCTGGCCTACCCCGTCAATTCAACGCCTGGCTCGGAGTGTGAG
>VBOF01000096.1 GCA_005877855.1 Nitrospirota bacterium
GACGATGGCCATCTTCTTCCTGATCCCACGAATCGGGGCCGGGTTCTTTCAGAAGGACCGTGTGGACCTGATTCGCACGTCGGGATTTTCCGAAAAGGTGGAACTGGGGGTCATCGGCGCGGTCAAGCTCGACCCCACCGTAGTCATGCGAGTCGAACTGCCGGATCAGAAGGCGCCGATTCCGGAGGGGCTGTACTTCCGGGGCACGGCCTACGACACCTATGACGGCCGCTCCTGGGCCAACCGGTTGGCGGCCCGGCGGATCCTGAGCCGCACCCCCGACGGCGGGTTCATGGTGCCTTCCGAACAGACGCTGGCCGTTCCCGAGTCGGCCGTGCTGCGTCAGGAGATCCTCATCGAGGCGCTCGACACGACTGTGCTGTTCGGGGTGTCGTTTGTGGAGTCGGTCAAAGGCAATTTCGTGGTGGCGCAGATGGACGGGATGCGGGGGCTCTACCTGCCATATCCCCCCTCCGCGCGCTTCCAGTACAGCGTGCGCTCGATTCCCGGCCGCCTGCTGGAGGCCGATCGCGCCGCGCCGTCCTTCATCTATCCTGCGTTCATCCGGGAACATTACCTCCAGTTGCCAGATACCAGCCCGCGCGTGGCGGTGTTGGCCCGCGAGGTGACCAGTGCCGCGTCCACTCCGTACGGGAGGGCCCGGGCGATCGAGCAGCACCTCCGCCGGAGCTACCAGTACAGTCTCGACGTCGGAACGACCGTGTCGGCTGATCCCGTGGAGGACTTCCTGTTCACCCGGAAGACCGGCTACTGCGAGCACTATGCGACGGCGATGGTCGTGCTGCTCCGGACCTTGGGGATCCCCGCACGCCTAGTCACCGGCTTTCTCCCTGGGGCGTGGAACGACTTCGGCAATTACTACACGATCCGACAGCAGGATGCGCACGCCTGGGTGGAAGTGTATTTTCCCCGCTCCGGCTGGGTGACGTTTGACCCGACGCCCTCTGTGCCCGCCGTTGTGCCTTCCTGGGTGTGGTGGAACATCGGCAAAATCGTGGACTCGATCCGGCTCCGGTGGGACCGCTACGTGGTCCAGTACAGTTTCCGTGATCAAATGGCGGCGGCAAAGTCGCTCCGGGATCGGAGCGAGAAGGTGCGCTCGGACATGTCCGACTTCGTGTCAGCCGTCACGCGCGGACTGGCGTCTGCGCGGGCCTGGCTGGTTGAATTGGCGCGCGTGCGCGGGTGGGACCTTGCGATGGGACTGGCGGCTGGCACGCTCGTGATCGGCATGGTCCTCGCCGTGATCCTGCGCGGGCCGGGGCTCCGGCGGCAACAACTGGATCCCCGCACGCCCCGGCAGGTCGCTGCCATTCAGCTCTATAGCCGGATGCTGCGGATCCTGCAAGCCCGCGGGCTGCAGAAGTCCCCTGGGGCAACCCCGCTGGAATTCGCCAGACAGGTGGCGCGCGAATGGCGGGACGCTGCCCCCTTTGTGCGTCCCCTGACTGACCTCTATTGCCATGTCCGCTTCGGGCGGGGCTCGCTCTCGTCGGATGAAACGCGAAAGGGTCACGATCTGCTTGCCCGGCTGCGCGCCGTCAGGCGGTAGCGCTCGGTTTCGCCTCTCCTTGACAGGGTAGGGGGGGGAGACTACGATACCTCTAGACTGAGTTGATCATGGCAAGCAGACCACAGGCCTCTCATTTGCCATTCCTTCGATTCACGCTTTCTCTCCTTCTCAGCGACTGCCTTCTCTTGTCAGGCTCGGCCGGGTTTGGTAAGTCTGAAGACAACGCACCAGGGGTGGTGTACGTGGGGACCTATGAGGGCGTGATCAATCCGGTGACCGCCGAATACTTCAATCGGGTACTGACGGACGCCCAGGAGGCGGGGGCCGCGGCCGTCGTCCTTCGTCTGGACACGCCAGGTGGGCTCGATACTTCCATGCGGCTGATCATCAAAGACATCACGGCCTCCCCGATCCCGGTGATCGTCTATGTCGCGCCGAGCGGCGGGAGG
>VBOF01000097.1 GCA_005877855.1 Nitrospirota bacterium
CGAGAGTTGGGCGTTGTACCTGTACTACTATTCGTGGGATCGGCTGAGCGAAGGCGGTCGCAAGTGGATTCACGCCGCCATTGGGGTGGTGGTGAATGTCTGCGGGACCCTGCTGCTCTTCCTTGCGAATTCGTGGGTGTCCTTCATGATGTCGCCGGCCGGCGTGGATCAGGCCGGCCGCTTCCTCGGAAATTCCTGGCACACGCTCCACACCGCCTTGTGGAACCCCTTCAACGTGCACCGGTTCTTGGCCGACATGATGACCGGAGGGGCCGTGGTCTTGGGGTACTCGGCCTTCCGTTTCCTCACGGCCAAGAACCAGGACCAGCGAGGCTACTACGACTGGATGGGATACGTGTTCCTGTTCATCACGATGGCGGCGTTAATCCCCATGCCGTTCGCCGGCTACTGGCTGATGCGGTCGGTGTACGAGTTCCGCCAGCAGTTGGGGGTCACGATGATGGGCGGAATGCTGACCTGGATGTTCGTCCTCCAGGCCATCGCGGTCGGCGCGTTATTCATCGGCGCGAATTACTACCTCTGGCAGGGAATGGCGCGCCTGCCGGGCTCGGAGCGGTACCACCGGTATATCAAGTACATCCTCTATGGTCTCGTTCTCAGCTTTTTGGTGTGGTTTACGCCCCACACGCTGGTGCTGACTTCGGAGGAAGCGAAGGACATTGGAGGATCACAACATCCGGTGATCGGCAATTACGGGGTCATGTCGGCCAAGAATGGCGCGATCAATACGATGATCCTCCTTTCGGCGCTGAGCTACATCCTCTATAAGCGGGCGAACAAGGTCATCACGGCGCGCTGGGCCCGCACTGGAGATCTTGTCATAGGGACGGTCTTCTGCGGCGCGCTTGCGAACGTCATCGCGGTATCAGTCTATGGGTTCTACCTGCCCGCAAATGTCCGTGTGGGCCTTTCGCTGCCCCAAGCCCTGAGCACGCTCACGGCGTTGACCGTCGGCCTGCTCGTCAACCGGGCGATCGTGAAAACCGCACATTCTGTCGGCCCAGTTGCCTGGGGCAAGATGCCGGTTCGTGGTCAGGTGACGCTCTTTCTGTTGGGGATGGCGTTCACTTGGGTCATGGGCCTCATGGGCTTTATTCGATCCTCCGGACGGTTGGGCTGGCATGTCCACGAGATCATGCGTGACGGGTCGCCCTGGGCCTTCACCCCAGGATTCGGGTTTGCGGCAAGCATGGTCACGCTCAACATGGCGTTGTTCTGGCTCTTGCTCGTAGGCGTGTTCTGGCTGAGCCAGCGCGGTCTGCGACAGGCCGAGGCGACCGAGTGGGCCTGGGCTGGGCGCGCTCGATCCTGCGAAGGCCCATTGAGCCCCGCAATGACGAAACCAGGGCTGCTTGGGGATGGCTGAGCCAGCGATGCAGCGCACCAGCGCCTTCGTCATCTGCCTCTCCTTGCTCATTCTCAACGGCGACGTCACGAACGGTCAAAGTGCCTCCACGAGCCTCCAAGTCCTTGAGGATTTTTCCAGGGCGGAACCAGATGGGTTTCCGGTCGGGTGGCAGGCGAGCCGCAATGATGCTGCGACGCGCAAGGCCTATGTTGTCGCTCGAGACGGCGAGCAGTCGATGCTCCGCACGAAGGGCGTCGATGCGCAGATGCGTATCTTCAATCGCGTGGCCTGGGATCCCAAGGAATATCCGATTGTCACGTGGCGATGGCGTTTGCGGGCGGCGCCTTCGTCGAGCGAAATGTGGGCGGCGGTCTTCGTCTCTCTGGACACCGACCTGCTCATCATTCCTGTGTCCACTAAATACGCCTGGGCGTCGGCGGGGACCGTCGGGAGGATCAAAGAAGGGGGAATCTTTGGGGCTGCCGAAGTAGTCGTTCGAAGCGGGCCACAACCGATCGGGCAGTGGGTCGAGGAGCGCGTCAATGCTTATGCCGACTTTCTCAAGATCCACAATCACGAGCCAGCCCCCAAGGCATGGGGCATGTCGCTCGTCGCCGGACCTGGCGTCGAGGTCGACTTCGGTAGAATCGCAGTCGCCAAGCAATAAAAGGGCGAAGTACGGCATGCCACGTTGTCGAGAGGAGCATGGGCGCGTCACCTTTGACATGGTGTTCGGCGCGGCGGTATTCGGTGTGGTGGGGGCCGCGATCGGTTACTATTGGGGAACGACTGCGAGCCTTGTCATTGCGAGCGCCGTGGGCGTCGCGTTCGGTTTTCTGATCGGACTGCTGGGCGGGCGGCGGTTCTTTGTCAGCATTGTGTGCGGAGCCCTTTTAGGAGGCGGGCTCGCATGGTTGATCGCCGGAATGGGTGCGGTGCCCCTCGGCGCCGCTTCCGGCGGAGCGATGGGGGGTTTTCTCGGAGTGCAATTGGGGATGCTCATGGAGCTGCGCAAACAGTCGAGAGAGTCCCATGCGAATGAACCGTCGCCTTCCGAAGGAGAGAACCCTCGATGAAGGAAAAATGGCTGATGATCGGGATCATCGCCACGTTCGGAGCGTTTTTTCTGATGGTGGTGAGCATGATGGCCTTGTCCCGCCAATCGGCGAAGAACAAGGAGCTCCTGGCGCAGGCTCCATCCACACCCCAGCAGACCCAGACCGTCCCGACTACCACGGCGGATTTCAGCCCCTACAAAACGATTATGGGGGATGACGGACGCGAGATGGTTGAAATCCCGGAAGGCCCCTTCAAGATGGGAAGTACTGATGGCGACTACGACGAAGCACCGGAGCACCAGGTCTACCTGGCCACCTTTTACATCGATAAGTATGAGGTCACGCAGGCCGAGTATGACCGGTTCGTCAGGGCCACCAAGCGAGGCAAGCCCTTCGTGCCGGTCTTTGATGACGATATATCGAAGATCCTCAACCCGGCGCTGGCTGCGATGGGGATGTCGTGGTCGGATGCGGTCGCCTATTGCCAATGGGCGGGCAAGCGTCTTCCGACGGAGGCCGAGTGGGAGAAAGCGTCCAAGGGGGAAGGTAGTCGCAAGTATCCGTGGGGCGATACGCTGACGCCGAAGCACGCCAACCTGGAAGGAGAGGAGGACGGCTACAAGTACCTGGCCCCGCCGGGGAAATTCGAGGCTGGACGAAGCCCGTATGGCTTGTATGATATGGCCGGCAACGTCGCAGAATGGGTCCATGACACCTATGACGACAAGTATTACGCCAAGACTCCCTATCGCGACCCTAAGGGGCCGGAGGACGGACAGAACAAGGTGATCAGAGGGGGGTCTTGGCGTGAGTCTCCGCACGGCGCCCGCGTGGCCAAGCGGTTCCAGGCGAAGCTCTGGAGGACTGACGCGACAATTGGATTTCGCTGCGCCAAGGGCGGGTCCTAATTAAACAGGATGGAGTGTGCTCTTTTGGATCTATGCTGGACAAGCGCTTGAAATGGGCGTTCTTTGTGGTGGTGGCGATTTTTGCCGGATTACCCATCGGCGGGATCATTCTTGACGTCCTCAAGCCCAGCAATATCCAAGTTGACCAGCCAGACGGCGAGGCGAAACCCTCCCCAGGTACCGTAGCCACAGCGGTGCCGATGAAGGAAGATATGGTCTTCGTCCCGGCTGGTGAGTTTGTGAGGGGCTACAACGGTGGGGGGTTCGACGAGAAGCCCGCGGGCCTGGTCATGCTCGATGCCTACTGGATCGATCGTCATGAGGTGACCTACGGCGCGTATATAGCGTTTGTGACAGCGACAGGCCATCGCAAGCCGATCTCCCGCTATGTGAAGCACTTCGAGAAATTGAGCGGCACAACACAACCAGCCGTCTATGTGTCATGGGAGGATGCTGATGCCTACTGCCGGTACCGGGGGGCTCGATTGCCGACTGAAGCCGAATGGGAGAAAGCCGCTCGGGGGCCTCATGGCCTCTTGTGGCCCTGGGGTAACCAGGACAAGCCGGGCGCGGCGAATACAGGCAATCCAGATCCGTTTGAATTCCCCGCCCCTGTCGCCAGCTTTCCTTTGGATCAAAGCCCGTATGGGATTTATGACATGGCTGGGAACGTCATGGAGTGGGTGGCAGACTGGTACCAGGAGGATGCGTATCGAGACACTTCGCCGAATCCGAAGGGCCCGCCGAGCGGTATCTTCAAGGTCATCAGGGGGGCCTCTTGGGGGACGATCGGCAAGGAAACGAGGTTGACAGTCCGTCTAAAAATGGTTCCGGATTTCAGGGATACGACGATTGGATTTCGCTGTGCCAGGATTGCATCAAAAGGGTTAAACCGATTGGGTGATCAGAGGAGCTAACCGAACAATAAATCACAGTAAATCGAAATAGTAGATCAGTAGAAAGACGGCTAGAATTATGTTGACAACCATACCAGCCAAAACTATAATGTCGAACAATCTTGGGTCCTTACCCATCAGTTTGTCCCTGTGTTTTAAGCCGGGATTTTGAGTAGCATAATCCCTGATGGGTGTCAAGGGCTAGGGGGAACAAGTAACCATGTCTGTGCTCGTCGTCATCCACTAGCTTCCAAAGAGGGTCATCATGGCAGAAGCTGCGATAGTGGCGCGTCATGTTAAGGAACCGGCGTGGAAAATCAGATTAGGGAAGGCGATATTCTGGTCCACAGTCGCTTTCGCTGTTTGGTTCTTCTACTGGTTTAATGCGGTTCAATGCCCGTGCTGATGTCCGTGGGTTTCCCAGAATCCTGTTTGTCTGAATTGAACGAGCATGCGTGAAGTGGAGGGCGCAATGATAGAGGAAAGAGATCACATTAGCACAGGAAAGAAGATCGCATTTACAATCGGCGGGTTAGTGATCGCCGGCGTGTATTTTCTTTACTTTTTGGACATCGCCCTCATGAAAATGCAGGGCCTGGACTATTGCTACAATTTTCCTGATTGGTTTAGGAAACTTTGCTTTTGAATTAGACCGCTTTCAGAGTGCGAGTGGTAAGGAGGGAAGCCATGGCTACCGTGAATAAGCAAGCCCGAAAAAAGGTTTGGGCTTTCTTGGCGCTAAGCATGTTTGTGGGGCTTCTGCTGTTGCCCTTGTTCCTGTCGCTTCCGGCTGGCGCAGGTGGGGGCGCACCGGCGGCTTCAACGGTGCCACCAGCAGCCGCGTCTGCTGATGCGAAGCCGGTCGAGAAGTCGCGGGATGTCTGGTACAAGACCGAAGGGCCGGTGATCGGGGCGCCCGCGCCCAAAACGACCGACAGCCCCAAAGATTACCCGCGCTATAACTTTGAGAGCCGGGTAATACTCTGGGTAGCCCTTCAGCAACACCTTTACTACGGAAGCTTTGTGCTTGCTGTCCCCATCTTCTGCATGATCGTGGAGTACTTGGGGGTCATCACCAAGGACAAGGCTCTCGCCCGGAAATACGACCAACTGGCTTATGACTTCGTCAAGATCAGCTTGACGGCGTATTCGCTGACCGCGCTCCTGGGTGGGATCGTCATCTTTACCTTCCTCACGCTTTATCCCACTTTCTTCGGATATCTGTCCAGCATCTTCCGGCCGGTGATGGCTACCTACGCGCTGCTCTTTATAGCGGAGAGCGGCACGCTCTATATCTACTACTATGCTTGGGACATGATGAGAGAGGGGTTCCTGAAGTGGATCCACGTCAGCATGTCGGTGATTCTGAATGTGATCGGAACCGTCCTCATGATGCTGGCCAACTCCTGGATCGCCTTCATGCAGTCGCCGGCTGGCGTTGACGCTGATGGGCGCTATCTGGGCAACGTCTGGCATGTCATCCATACGACCCTCTGGAATCCCATCAACGTGCATCGCCTTCTCGGAAATATGGCGTTCGGCGGCGGTGTCGTCGCGGCTTACGCGGCCTATCGTTTCCTGACCGCGAAGACCGACGAGGAGCGGGCCCACTATGACTGGATGGGCTATGTGGCGATGTTCATCGGGGTCTGCTTCCTGATCCCGCTGCCCTTCGCCGGCTACTGGCTCATGCGGGAAGTGTACGCGTACCGGCAGCAGATGGGGATCACGCTGATGGGCGGCCTCCTGGCGTGGCTCTTCATCATCCAGGCCGTGATGATCGGCGCGCTCTTTCTGACCGCGAATTATTACCTCTGGCAGGGTATGGATCGGATGCCCGGGGCCGAACGCTACCAGAAGTACATCAAATACATGGTATTCGTGCTCATCATGTGCTTCATCGTGTGGCTGACGCCGCACACGATGGTGATGACCCCTGCCGAGTTGAAGGCCATGGGCGGCCAGCAGCATCCGGTGCTGGGGAACTACGGAGTCATGTCTGCCAAAAATGGGGCCATCAACACCATCATCACGACGACGGTGTTGAGCTTCATCATGTATCAGCGGGCAAACAAGGTCCCAACGGTGAGATGGGCTCCGCTGGGGGACGCTTTCCTGTTCGGCTTGTTCACGATGGCCTACGTCAACATAATCTGGCTGGCCATTTACGGGTACTACATCCCTGCCAATGTTCGAGTAGGGCTGTCTGTCCCTCAGGTGGCGTCAACCCTGTCGTGCCTCTTCATCGGAATCATCACGAACGCTCTGATGTTGAAAGGGGCCAAGGATGTGGGGCCGATTGTGTGGGGACAGATTTCGGTCCGTGGGCAGTAC
>VBOF01000098.1 GCA_005877855.1 Nitrospirota bacterium
AGGCCGCATCGCCGGAATGGACGCCGGCCTCTTCGATGTGCTCCATGATGCCGCCGATCACCACCCGCTGTCCGTCGGAGAGGGCGTCCACGTCGATCTCGATGGCGTCTTCCAGGTACTTGTCGATCAGGACTGGATGTTGCACCGAGGCCTTGATCGCCTGGGCGATGTAAGCGTTGAGGCTCTTCTCGTCGTAGATAATCTCCATGGCCCGGCCGCCCAGCACGTAGGACGGGCGGACCATCACCGGGTAGGTGATCGAAGTCGCCACGGCCACGGCCTCCGCGACGGACCGCGCGGTGCCGCTGGCCGGCTGCTTGAGGCCCAACTTTTCCAGCAGCGCCTTGAACCGCTCGCGGTCCTCGGCCCGATCGATCGCCTCCGGCGACGTGCCCAGGATGGGGACGCCGGCGCGTTCCAGGGGCAAAGCCAGCTTGAGCGGCGTCTGCCCGCCGAACTGCACGACGACCCCCAGGAGGGTGCCGGCCCGGCGTTCCGTGTCCACGATCGCGAGGACGTCCTCCTCGGTGAGCGGCTCGAAATAGAGCCGGTCGGAGGTGTCGTAGTCGGTGCTCACCGTCTCAGGGTTGCAGTTGACCATGATGGTCTCGTAGCCCAGGTCCCGCAGGGCCAGCGCGGCATGCACGCAGCAGTAGTCGAACTCGATGCCCTGCCCGATCCGGTTCGGGCCCCCACCGAGGATCATCACCTTCTGCCGGGCCTGCGGCTGGCTCTCGCATTTCGATTCGTAGGTGGAATAGAGATAGGGCGTCAGCGCTGGGAATTCGGCGGCGCACGTGTCTACCCGCTTGAAGACCGCCGTCACGCTCTCTGCGATCCGAAGCCGACGGATCTCCCCTTCCGGGACCTTGAGCAACTCGCCGAGCCGGTGGTCCGAGAAGCCCAGTTGCTTGGCCTCACGGAGTCGCGAGGCGGGCAGCGGGTGGTTCCCGCGCGCGAGCTGATCCTCGACCGCCAGGATGTCCTTCATCTGGTTGAGGAACCAGCGATCGAGCCGCGTCAGTTCGTAGATTGTGTCTACGGAGATCCCCACACGCAGCCCATCGGCCACATGCCACAGCCGCTCCGGGTCGGGACGCCGCAGGCGCTCGCGGATCTGCGCGACGACCTCGCCCGGATCGCCTTCCGCCAGCGAGGGATGCGGCTCGAACCCATAGCGGTCCACTTCCAGCGAGCGGACGGCCTTCTGCAAGGCTTCCTTGAACGTTCGCCCGATGGCCATGACCTCCCCCACCGACTTCATCTGCGTGGTCAGAACGGAATCGGTCTGCGGGAACTTCTCGAACGCGAACCGCGGGATCTTGACCACGACATAGTCGATGCTCGGCTCGAAGGAGGCCATCGTCACCCGTGTGATGTCGTTGGGGATCTCGTCCAGAGTGTAGCCGACGGCCAGCTTGGCCGCGATCTTCGCGATGGGGAACCCCGTCGCCTTCGACGCCAAGGCGGAGCTGCGGGAGACCCGCGGGTTCATCTCGATGACGACCAGGTCGCCGTCCGCCGGGTTCACCGCGAACTGGATGTTGGAGCCGCCCGTGTCCACGCCGATCTCGCGCATGATCATGAGCGAGGCGTCGCGCATGCGCTGGTACTCCTTGTCCGTGAGGGTCTGCGCGGGCGCGACGGTGATGCTGTCGCCGGTGTGGATCCCCATCGGGTCGAAGTTCTCGATGGGGCAGACGATCACGACGTTGTCCTTCGCGTCGCGCATGACCTCGAGCTCGAATTCCTTCCAGCCGATGACCGAGCGCTCCACCAGGATCTCCCCGACGGGGCTCGTGCTCAGCCCCCAGTCCACGTACCGTTCGAACTCCTCGCGGTTGTAGGCGATGTTGCCGCCCGTCCCGCCGAGGGTGAAGGAAGGGCGAATGATGACGGGGAACCCGCCGATCTTTTCGATCACATACGGGGCGTCGATGCGGTTCCTGATGATGATGCTGTCCGGCGTCCTCAATCCGATCTTCATCATGGAGCGCTTGAACGCCTCGCGGTCCTCGGCCTTGCGGATCGCCTCATAGCTCGCGCCGATGAGCTGTACGCCGTACTTCTTCAGGATGCCCTGCTCGGCCAGGCCGACGGCGGCGTTGAGCGCGGTCTGCCCGCCCATCGTGGGCAGGAGCGCGTCCGGGCGCTCGCGCTGGATCACCTGCTCGATGACGTCGAGCGTGATCGGCTCGATGTAGGTGCGGTCGGCCAGCTCCGGATCGGTCATGATGGTGGCCGGGTTGCTGTTGATGAGGACGATGCGATAGCCCTCCTCGCGCAAGGCCTTGCAGGCCTGAGTCCCCGAGTAATCGAACTCGCAGGCCTGGCCGATGACGATCGGGCCTGAGCCGATCAGCAGGATTGTCTGGATGTCGTGACGCTTGGGCACCGGTAGGGCTCAGCTCATGGCCTTGGACGGTGGCGCGGGGGGCGGAGCGTCGGGAGGCGGGTTGTAATACTGCATGGCCTGGGGGATCCATCGCTCGAGATTTTTGATCCGGGTCTCTTCCGAGGGATGCGTGCTCAAAAACTCCGGCACGCCCGCACCGGACCGGAAGCAGAGTTTGCCGATCATGTTGCGGGGGCACCCGCTCATCCGTTCCCAGAAGGCGATGGATTCGTGCGGGTCGTAGCCGGCCTGGGCCATCAGGCGGAGCCCGATGAAGTCGGCTTCGCTTTCCTGGACGCGGCTGAACGGCAAGGCCACGCCAACCCCGTAGGCGCTCAGGACTCCTTGTACGACGGCCGGGTTCACCTTGCCGGTGGCAGCGCCCGCGATCGCGCCGAATTGCGCGATCTGCTCGAGGAGGCCGCGGCTGATCCGCTCGACGCCGTGCCGTTGAGTGGCGTGCGCGACTTCGTGCCCCATCACCGTGGCGATGCCCGCCTCGTTCTGGGTGGGCTTGAGGATGCCGGTGAAGAAGGCCACCTTCCCGCCCGGCAGGCAGAAGGCGTTGACGATCTTGTCGTCCTGGATCACGGCGAATTCCCAGTCGTAGCTCGGCTTGTTGGCGGCGGCGGCGATCCGCTCTCCGACGCGGCGGATCATCGCGTTGGTCTCCGGGTTCGTGCTGAGGGGGAACTGGCGCAGGACGTCCCGGTAGGCCTCAAGGCCCAACTCGCGTTCCTTCTCCTCGGAGTAGAAGATGATCTGCTCGCGGCCGGTGACGGGCGCGCGCGTGCAGGCCGTCAGCAGATCCGCCAGGCCTCCTGTCAGACAGGTGCCGCACAGCCCCGCAGTGAGCCGGAGTGCCTTGGCAAGAGCTTCGCGCCTGCCGATCAGGTGTGCGTTCAAGGCATCCATAGATAGAGGAATTGGGGCGTCCCGCCGCGAACCAGCCCCATGATGTCCAGGTTCGCCAAGGCTTCCAGAGTACTTGTACCGGGCGCCTGGGAGTAGATGTTGTTTTTGTACGTTCCGGGCCGCACGTAGGTCACGACGCGGGCGTCGGCGAGCCCGGCCAGTTTCTTGGCTGCTACGATTCCATCCTCCAGGTAGCCGATCTGGTCCACCAGCCCCAACTGCACGGCCTGAGGTCCCGTGAGGACACGCCCGTCCGCGATGAGCTTGAGCTGCTCAGCCGGCAGGGTCTTCCGTCCTTTGGTGACCACCTCGAGGAAGCGCGACTGAAACCCGTTGATCATGCTCTGGAAGATCGCGCGCTCCTCCTCGCTCATCGGACGGAACGGCGAGCCGATGTCCTTTTTCGCGCCGGACTTGATCGCGCCCGCCTCCACGCCGATCTTCTGGAGTAAGCCCTCCGCGTTGACCCGCAGCATGATGACCCCCACGCTGCCGGTCACGCTCGTCGGGTGGGCGATGATCTGATCGGCGGCGACGGCGATGTAGTACCCGCCGGAGGCGCCGACATCCATGATGACGGCCATGACGGGAATTTTTCGCTTTGACTTGAACTCGTTGATCTCGTGATGGATGACGTCCGACGCCGTGACGGTCCCGCCGGGGCTGTTGATCCGCAGCAGCAGCGCCTTGATGTGGCTGTCCTCGGCGGCCAGCGTCAGTTCCTCCTTGATGCGCGCGACCAGATCTTCCGACTCGCTCAGGGGGTTGCTTGAGCCCTTCTCAGAGATGACGCCGGAGATATCCATCATCAGAATCTTGTCCGCGGCGGTGCCCTGCACCGTCTTCTCCCGCAGCGGCATGGCCTGCGGGAAGAGGGAGACGGTAATGCAGCCGGCGGTGACCAGCGCGAAAAATAGGGTCAGACTCCATTTCCATCCGATGGAGCAGACCGACTGTGGTTTTGCTCGGAAATGGAGTCTGACCCTACTTTTCATGACCCGTTACGCCTTTCCTTGCGACATGAGATGAGTGAACCGATGGAACAGATAGCTCGCGTCGTGAGGGCCCGGCGAGGCTTCGGGATGGTACTGGACGGAGTACACCGGCAGATCGAGACAGCGCAGGCCCTCGACGGCATCATCGTTCAAACTGACGTGGGTCAATTGCACACGGCCGTATGCTGTAGCCCACGGCACCGGTTTCGTGCGGGCTCCGGTGACCTCTCCTCCACGCACGGCAAAGTTGTGGTTCTGGGATGTGATCTCCACCTTCCGAGTCTCGAGGTCGAGCACCGGATGGTTCACCCCGTGGTGCCCGAATTTCAACTTATACGTTTGCAATCCCAACGCGAGACCGATGATTTGATGGCCGAGGCAGATCCCGAAGATGGGCCGCTTGCCGAAGAGGGCGCGGACCGCCTCAACCGCGTAAGGGACACCTTCCGGGTCGCCCGGGCCGTTCGAGAGGAAAATCCCGTCAGGATTCAGCGCCAGGGTGGCGTCGGCCGTGGTCGAGGCCGGGACGACCGTGACCTCGAAGCCTTGATCCACTAGCCGCCGCAGAATATTGTACTTGATCCCGAAGTCATAGGCCACGACTCTCAAACGGCCATTCGCCCCTCCCGTACCCATTTGACGGGAGGGGGCCCCATCTGGTGATGCCCCTCCCGTACCCACTCGATGGGAGGGGGCCCCGCTTTCTAGCGCCCCTCCCCTTCCCACCGTCCACTTACCGGAGTCCTCCATCCATTTATAGGGCTTGGCGCAGGTGACTTCTTTGACCAAGTCCCGGCCAAGGATGCTGGGGGCTGCCCGCGCCTTTTGCACGACCCGCTTCGAGTCCAGGTCCGCATGCGAGATGACGCCCTGCTGCGAGCCGTGGTCGCGGAGGTGCGTGGTCAGCGCCCGCGTGTCGATGCCCTGGATGCCCACGATGCTGTGCTGGCGCAGGTACTCGTCCAGGGACAGCCGGCTCCGCCAGTTGCTCGGATCGGGGCACGCTTCCTTCACGATGAAGCCGGCCAGCCATGGGTGCGAAGACTCCACGTCCTCCGGGTTGATCCCGTAGTTGCCGATGTGCGGATAGGTCATCGTCACCATCTGGCCACGGTACGACGGGTCCGTCAGGACTTCCTGGTACCCCGACATGGCGGTGTTGAACACCACTTCGCCGACGGTCTCGCCCGGCGCACCCAGCGCCCAGCCCTTGAACACGGTCCCGTCCGCCAACGCGAGGATCGCTGGCTTCACCGCACCCATTTTTTCACCTTCACGCACAGCACCGCGATGCCCAGGCCCAGGTTGAGGATGTAGAGTGCCCTCGCCACGCGATGGTAGACGAAGAACTCATCGTACGCCGCGCGCTTTGCCTCCTCTGGAGCGTTGAACGCCAGCCCCTGTAACCGGACCGTCTCCGGAGTCAGCCAGAACGCAAGGGTCGCCGCGATGATCACCATCGTCGCCAGCAGTGCGAGTTCGGCGACGCCGACCTGGGTTTTCCAGGGGCCGGCGACGAACACCCGCACCAGCGTCCCCGTGACAACAAGCCCTGCTGAGGCCAAAGCAAGACGGTCATAGGCTTGAAAGGTTTTCGTCAGCATCCGGCCCCCTGCTTCCATGCCGATCGTGCCGAAGACTGCGGGAATGACG
>VBOF01000099.1 GCA_005877855.1 Nitrospirota bacterium
ACCGATCCTTGAGAGGTTTAAATCCCGCCGCGACTTTCTTCTTCTCCTTCGTCTCCACCGTCATAATGCTGTTCCCTCCTTCACTTAGGTCTTTGTGAGATGAATCGATTCACGGTAAGTCCCCTGCCCTTGCAGCAGGGTACACCTTTAGCGCAAGTGGCTCCTTATATAAAGCCCCTTTGAAACCAGTCAACCCCCTGCTGGTGGATTCCTGCGGGATATTTTCACTTGGAGCGCTCGACCCGGTCATCTCGCTTAACTGGTCGTAAGTCCTTGAAAATTATCCAGGATTTCAACAACTCCACGGCTTTCTGCAGTTGCGGGTCCTCCTCGTCCTTCTCCTTGCCCTCCTTGTCCTTCGCTGGTTCACGGTCTTTCTTCCCGTCTTTCGGCTCCGGCTTGGGGGCCGCCGGATTTTCCTGTAGAGGCGAGGGGTGGGGTGAGGTCCCTGGTTCGCGGAGCGTCTTGTCGAGATCCCGTTCGCGGAGCGGCGGGGCCGCCGTCGGCTTCCCTTTCACGACAATGTCCGGGTTGATACCAACCCCGTGAATGCTCCGTCCCTTCGGCGTGTAATATTTGGCGGTGGTCAGGCGGAGGCCCGACCCATCCCCAAGCGGCAGGATGGTCTGGACGGATCCCTTGCCGAACGTCTGCACCCCGATGATGACCGCGCGGCCCCAGTCCTGAAGCGCCCCGGCGACGATCTCGGACGCGCTGGCGCTCCCCTCGTTCACCAGGGCAACGATGGGATAGTCGTCTGGCTGCTCCTTGCTGTGGGAGACGTAATCATCCTTCCGCCCCTCACGGGTCTTGATGTACACGATCAGCCGATTCGGGCCGACGAACTGCTCGGACACCTCCACCGCAGAGGTCAGCAGGCCACCCGGGTTGTTCCGGAGGTCGAGGATCAACGACTGCATCTTCTGCTCGTGCAGCTTGCGGAGCGCCGCGCTCACGTCTTTGGCCGTCTGGTCCTGGAACTGGGTCACCCGGATGTAGCCGATATTGCCGTCGAGCATCTTGGACCGCACGCTCTCGATCTTGATGATCTCCCGGGTCAGCACGAAGGCCATGGGCTCCGCCGCCCCCTCGCGCTGAATCGTGATCGTGACCTTAGTCCCCTTGGGCCCCCGCATCTTCTGGACGGCGTCAACGAGGGTCATGTCCTTGGTCGACTCCTCATTCACCTTGATAATGTAGTCGCCCGCTTTGATGCCGGCCCGCTCAGCGGGCGTGCCGTCGATCGGCGCGATGACTGTCAGGCGATTCTCTTTGATGCCAATCTGGATGCCGACCCCTCCAAACTCGCCTTTGGTCTCGACCTGCACTTCTTTGTAGACATCCGGCGGCATGAATGCGGAGTGGGGGTCCAACGTCGTGAGCATGCCCCTGATCGCGCCATAGACCAGATCCTTGGTCTTGACCTCTTCCACGTAGTGCTTCTGGACAAGGGCCAGCACCTCGGTGAAGGTTTTCAGCTCTTCGTAGGTCTCGGTCGCCAGGACGCCGCGGTCCCAGCCTTTTGCGATGAGAACCCCCAGGAGCAGGGTCACGAGCACCAGCGCCACCCAGCCCATCTTCATTCTGTCTGACTGTCGCTTCCCATCCATGATCAGGCTCCTTTTTCCTACAACCGGACCCTAACGCCGCCGGGCCAGCCAGGCCAGCGGATTCAAGGCGCTATCGCCTTGCCGCAACTCAAAATACAGGGTGTTCTCCCCGGTCAGGCCCGTATCCCCGATCTCCCCGATCGGCTGGCTGGCCCGGACGGTCTCTCCCACGTTCACCAGCAGCTTGGACGCGTGTGCGTACAGGGAAAAGAACCCTTCTCCATGATCCACAATCGTGAGGAGTCCGTAGCCCCGCATCCAGTCCGCGAAGGCCACGACCCCGTCGGCGACCGACCGGATGACGCTGCCTTGCGCGGCTCGGATCTCGATCCCCTTCCGTTGCACGTACGTGTTGAACTTTGGGTGCTTCTGGCGCCCGAAGGACGCCACCACATCCCCGTCGCTGGGCCAGTTGAGCTGCCCCTTCAAGCGCGCCACTCCTTCGCCGGCCGCCCGTGGGCGAACCGAGGCGGCCGCGCGGCGCCGCGCCTCGAATCCCTTGAGGAGGTCCTCGATGCGCAGCGCGGACTTTTCCAACTCGCCGACGGTCCGTTCATAGACAGCCTTCTCGCTCCGTGCCCGCGCCAGGAGCCGGTCCTTCTTGGCCCGCTCTTCTCGAAGGGCCGCCAATTTGGTGGTGATCGCCCGATGGTATCCCTGGAGCTCCCCACGGATCTGCAACAGATACGCCTCCGTCGTTGCGAGCCGCGCGTGATCGACGCGAGAGCCCTCGAGCAACTGGTATTCCCGTCTCGAGACCCAACGCAACGACTCGGACCGGGCCAGCAAGTCATTGTACCCGCTCGACGCCAGCAAAAGCTTCAACTGCCCGTTCGGCCCCTCCTTGTACATCACCCGCAACCGGCTGCGGAGCGAATCCTCCCGCTGGGCGATCTGCTCCCGGAGACGCTGGAGAGAGGCATTGGTGCCCGCGATTTCACGGTCCTTCTTCCTGAGCTTGCCGTTCACCGCAGCCAAGTCCTCGCGCCGAAGCTTGATCCGGTGGTCTGCCTCCTCGATTTGCTGCAGCACCGACGCTTCTTTGCGCTGGGCCTCCTCCGTTTTCTGTTTCTTCTCCTTGATCTCCCCTTTCAGTTTTTCCAGCGACTGGCGCTCCTTCTTGATCTTCTCGGAGAGCGGCTCATTGCGTTCGGACGGCGCAGCCAGCAGGGGCACACTCGCCGCGAGCACAGTCAGCATGGCCAGCGCCGCGACCCGCATCAACTCCTCGCCACGCGTAGTTGGAGCAAGGAGACCACGCTCCCCAGGCACCCCAGCATGATCCCCAGCAGCAGGAACGCGACGGTCACGCGGTCCGGCAAGAACACCAGCCCGTGTCCGATACTCCAAAAGGTCCCCCTGAGGGCCAGCTTGGCCTCGGCCACCCCGAACAGGCTCCGCAAGAGGACGAGCGAGCAAAGCGCGCCCGCGCCTCCCAATAGCGCCCCTTCGAGCACAAACGGGGTCTTGATGAAGGCCGTCGTGGCGCCGATCAGCTTCATGATCTCGATCTCATCCCGCCGCGCATGCAGCGTCAGCCGGATCGTATTGGCCAGGATCATCACCATAGACGCCGCCAGCACCGTTCCGATGCCCAGACCCAGGACTTTCAAAGACCGCAGCGCCACGGCCAAGTTCTCGATCCAGTCCTGACTGTAGAGCACCTCTTCGGTCTCAGACAACGCGTTCAGTTTCTGGACCAGTTCGCGGACCTGCTCCGACGAACGATAGGCGGGACTGACCTTGATGACGAGGGACGCCGGAAAAGGATTGTCCCCCAGCCCGCTGAGCAACCGTTCTTCCGAGGGGAACTGCGCCCGGAACGTGGCCAGCGCCTGCTCCCGCGAAACGTACTCGATGCCTGCAACGGCCGGATCCTGACCGATCTCCGCGCGCACGCGCGACACGGCTTGCGGTGGCACCGCGTCTCGGATGTAGACGATGACCTTGATCTCCTCGCGTAACGAGCCCAGAGCCTCCTGTACGTTCAGGTAGAGGAGCAGGAACACTCCCATCGCCAGCATGGTGAACGTCGTGGTGGCCAACGCCACGAACGTGGTGGTCCGGTTGGACTTGATGTTGTCCACCGCCTCGCTGACCAGATATCGCAACCGTGTCATGCTTCGGGACACCCGTCCTCCGCCACGCGCCCCTGTTCCAGCCGCACCACGCGGCGCCGCCACCGCTTCAACAGTTCTCGGTTGTGCGTGGCGAGGACCACGGTGGTGCCCCGCGCGTTGGCGGACTTCATGAGCTCCAGGATCTCGCCCGACAGGTCCGCGTCCAGGTTGCCCGTGGGCTCATCCGCGAGAAGGATCTGCGGATCATTGACGAGCGCACGCGCCAAGCACACCCGCTGCTGCTCCCCGGCGGAGAGCGCCGTCGGCATGCCGTCCAGTTTGTGCCCCAGCCCGACCGCGCCAAGCGTCTCGGCCACCCGCACCCGCAACACCCCTTCCGGCACGCCGCTGACCTTCAACGCCAGCGCGACGTTTTCGAAAACCGTCTTCCTCGGCAGGAGCCGGAAATCCTGAAACACGAACCCGATCATCCGACGCAGGTAGGGAACTTCGGACTCCCTGACGTGCAACAGGTTCCGGCTGTTCACCAGGATCTGCCCTTCATCCGGGGCGTCCGCCCGGAAGATCAATCGGAGGAGCGTCGTCTTGCCGGCGCCGCTGGGTCCGGTGAGAAAGACAAATTCCCCCTTGTCGATCTTGAAACTGACGTCGTGGAGGGCCGGCCAGCCGTTATAGGCCTTGCAAACATGGTAGAACTCGATCATGCGGACGTGCGGGTCTCCGGCACCTCGAATGCCCCGGGCAGCAACTCGATCCGCCGGGTCCTGGGATCAGCGCCCGAGATCAACACCACGTCGAACCGGCACGGCCGGTCACCAACCCGCCGCCACACCAGATACTGCTGGGCAAGCCGAGCGATCCGGGCCTGCTTGGCTCGAGTGATGGCAGCCGCCGGCCCGCCGAACCGGTCGTCGAGCCGGACTTTCACTTCCACGAACACCAGCATCCGGCCATCTTCCGCAATGAGGTCGATTTCCCCGCGCCTCGTCCGGTAGTTGCGTTCCAGGATCCGGTAGCCGCGTGCTTCCAGAAACCGGGCTGCCGCGCGCTCGCCTTCTTCCCCCAGCACGCTACGCCCGGTCATGGCTCCCCACTCCTTTCATGACCGGCCGAAAACTGCGCCGGTGCAACTTGCAGGGACCGTAGCGCTCCAACTGCCGCAGGTGCTCGGCAGTGCCGTACCCCTTGTGTGTGAGAAAGCCGTACTGGGGGTAGCAGACGTGGGCCCTCGCCATGAGCCGATCTCGGAGCACCTTCGCGACGACGGATGCCGCGGCGATGGACAGACTCAACCAGTCGCCCTTGATGACTGCACGCTGCTCGATGGGCAGCGACGGGAGGATGACCGCATCGAGGAGGAGATAATCCGGAGGGGGCGTGAGGTGCTGCACAGCCTGGACCATCGCGAGTCGGGTCGCCTCGATGATGATCACCGCGTCGATGACCTCGGCCTCCACCACCCCCACACCGATATCGAGAGCTTCCGCGAGGAGCTGCGCATAGATGTGCTCGCGCTGGGCCTCGCTCAGGAGTTTCGATTCCCGCAAGCCGGCCAAGCGGTATCGGCGGTGCAGGATGACCGCCCCCGCGACGACCGGACCAGCCAGGGGGCCGCGTCCCGCCTCATCCACCCCGGCGACACGCCGAAACCCGCGCGCCCACGCCTCGCATTCAAAGACGTCGTCGGGTTCCAGCGTCACGCGCCGCCGCTGGCCTCAGACACCGGCCTTCACGGCCTCAGGCTCAGCAGCGACGGACGCAGCCTCCGCCTTGGGCTTGCTCTCCGTCAGGTACTCCCGTTCTGCCACCCGGGCCGTCTTGCCCTTCTTCGTGCGGAGGTAATACAGCTTGGCCCGCCGGACACGCCCCTGTCGCACGAGGTCGATGCGTTCCACCACCGGCGAGTGAAGGGGAAAGATCCGCTCGACGCCGACGCCGTAGGACACCTTCCGGACCGTGAAGGTTTCCGCGTTTTGCCCACCCTTGCGACTGATGACCGCACCTTCAAACACCTGCACGCGTTCCTTCTCGCCCTCCGCGACGCGCACGTGAACACGGACCGTGTCCCCGATCTCGAAGACCGGCACGGTTTTCTTGACCAACGTCGCATTCAACCGCTGCAGCCGATTCATGACCGTCTCTCCTCTCTCGTTCCTGCTCGCCCGTCAGGCGTCGCCTCCGCCGAACTGGTTCAACAGTTGCCGGTCTTCCGGCGTCAACACCGCCCGTTCCAACAAGTCGGGGCGCTTGGCATAGGTGTTCAACAGGGCCTGGGCCCGCCGCCACGCCCGGATGGCCCGATGGTCTCCGGACCGAAGGACTTCCGGCACTGCCATCCCCCGGAAGACGGGCGGGCGGGTGTAGTGGGGGTACTCCAGCAGCGAATCGGCGAACGAGTCGGCCTCCGCAGACTGCTGGTCTCCCAGCACACCCGGGGTCAGACGCGCCGCCGCGTCCACCACGATCAACGCCGCCAGCTCGCCTCCGGTCAGGATGTAATCGCCGATGGACAGCTCCTCGGGAGCCAGCCCCGTTCTGACCCGCTCGTCGATCCCTTCGTAATGCCCGGA
>VBOF01000100.1 GCA_005877855.1 Nitrospirota bacterium
CCGCCAGCACCTTCACCGGGAATTTTCTGACGGCCCTCATGAAGGCCTTGAACTTTTCCACGTCATAGAACGCCTGGGTCTGGAAGAACTTCGTGCCGGCGTTCACTTTCTTCTCGAACTTGGCCAGCATGGGCCCCGGCGGGTCCTGTTCCGGGGTGATGGCCGCGCCGATGAAGAGATCGGTGGGCCCTTGCAGCTTGTGGCCGGCGAGGTCCCTGCCCTGGTTCAGCACCTGGATCATCTGCATGACGCCCACGGAGTCCAGATCGTACACCGGCTTCGCGTCCTTGTGGTCCCCGACGGTCGGATAGTCGCCGGTCAGGCAGAGGATATTGCGGATGCCCAGGATATGCGCGGACAGCAGGTCGGACTGGATCGCCAAACGATTGCGGTCGCGGCAGGTCACCTGCATCACCGGATCGTGCCCCATCTCGAAAAGCATGCGACAGACCGACAAGGACCCGGCTCTTAAAATGGCCGCGGTGTTGTCGGTGACGTTCACGCCATGGACCTTGCCGAGCAGAGCCTTGGCGTTGTCCATGATGGGGGCGATGTCCGTGCCCTTCGGCGGGTTGTATTCCACCGTGGTGACGAACTCGCTCGACTCCAGGACCTCTCGTAATCGTCGCACTCCCACCGACGTCAACGCCCTTTCATCTTTTCCGCGGCCCGCTGCGCGGATTCAAGGGTGTTCTGGAGCAGCATCGCAATGGTCATCGGCCCCACCCCGCCAGGGACCGGGGAGATCCATCCCGCCTTCCGGCTCACCGCCTCGAAGTCCACGTCGCCGACGAACTTCCCGTCCTCCGTCCGATTCACCCCCACGTCCACGACGACGGCTCCCTCCCGCACCATGTCCGCCGTCACGAACCGGGGCTTGCCGATGGCGACGACCAGGATCTCGGCCTCGCGGCACACGGCCGGCAGGTCTTTCGTCTTGGAGTGGCAGATCGTCACGGTGGCGTGCCGGTGGAGCAGCATCAACGCCACCGGCTTCCCCACGATGTTGCGCCGGCCCACCACCACCTCCCGCCTGCCGGCGATCCCGACGCCCGTGGATTCGATCATCTTGATCACGCCCCGCGGGGTGCAGGCTTCGAAGATCGGGGTGCCTTCCACGAGCCGGCCCATGTTGTAGGGATGGAAGCCGTCGGCGTCCTTCTCCGGCAAGACGGCGTTGAGGATGACCTGGCTGTCGATCTGCTTGGGGAGCGGGAGCTGGACCAGGATCCCGTGGATCCGCGGATCGCGATTGACCTTGTCGATCAGCGCCAGCAGGTCGTCCTGGCTGGTCGAGGCGGGCAGCCTGTGGTCCGCCACATAGATCCCCACCGCCTCGCAGGCTTTCTGTTTATTCTTGACGTACAGGTGCGAGGCCGGATCGTCGCCGACCAGGATCGCCGCCAGGCCCGGTTTGATGCCGGTCCGCGCGAGAAGCGCCGCGGCGTCCTTGGCGATCTGGTCCCGGACCGCCTGTGAGAGCGCTTTGCCATCGATGATGTGTGCGGGCATCTCCACCCCTTTTCTGATCGGTGCGCGAGCGACATCACACGCGAAGCGCAGAATAACAAGGGCTCTTGTTTGGAGTCAAGGATCGTAGTAGAGTTCGCATGTGTCCGTTTTTGCGCGCAGAACCGTGCCTCTCCTGGCGGCGATCCTCCTCTCGGTCCTCTCCAACGGCACCACGTTCGCCCTCCAGGTGACCGGCTTGAAGGACCCTGCGGCCTTCATCGTGGACCCCGCGACGGGAAACTACTTCATCTCGAGCGAGAACGGCCAGCCGACCGAGCGCGACAACAACGGCTTCATCACCAAGCTGGGCCCGGACGGCAAGATCATCAACTTGAAATTCATCGAAGGCGGGGCGGGCGGCATCACGCTCCATGCGCCCCAGGGCCTGGCCGTCATCGGCCGGACCCTCTATGTCTCCGACATCGATCAGGTCCGGCGCTTCCACGCCGACACCGGACGCGCGCTCGGCGAGCTCGACCTCTCCTCTGTCCCGGTGGACTTTCTGACCGGGTTGGCCACGGATGGTCACAGCACGCTCTACATCGCGGACGCCGGGGCTGACGCGATCTTACAACTCGACACGCGTCGCAGTTCCAAGCCCACGGTCCTCGTGAAGGACCCGGCCCTGGCTGGCCCCCACGGCCTGGCCGTCAATCCCGCGACCGGCGCGCTGGTCGTCGTCAGTTGGAACACCGGCAAGATCCTGGAGGTCACCACGGCGGGCGCCGTGAAGGTCCTCTTCGCCAATTCCCTCTTCAACGCCCGGTTCGGCAACCTGACCGGCGTGGACTTCGACGCGTCCGGCAACATGTACGTCTCGGACTTCTCGCAGGGCAAGGTCATCCGGATCGATCCCAACTTCCGCTTCCAGACCATCGCCGAATTCCTCACCACGCCCGCGAGCCTGGGCATCGACCGGAAAAACCACCTGATCCTGGTCCCGTACCGCTCCGGAGACGTGGCGGAAATGAACGGCCTGGGTCGCGAACGCAAGCGCTGAGGAGCAGCCGATGGCCGCCACGTGCGTCTATTGCCACGGGCGAAAGGGAAAGCGGAGCTGCCCCGCCTTGAACGGCCTGATCTGTTCGATCTGTTGCGGGGAGAACCGCCTCACGAAGATCGCCTGTCCGGCGGATTGTCCCTATCTCGAAGCCGGCACGGACTACCAGCGGCAGCGCGTCGGCGAGCTCTTCCGCCAGGACCGGCGGCGGGTGTATGGGGAGGTCATCGAGGTCGGCGGGGAGAAGGCTGCCGGACTGTTCAACCTCATCGAGATCGTGTGCGTCAGCTACTTCCACAACAAACCGTTCGGGCTGGACGGCGAGGTCATCGCGGCCCTGGAGTTCATCCGGCGGCTCTTGAGCCCCATCCACTTCCCGGCGCCCACCGTGCCGGCGTTCTCCCAGTATCTCCACAAGGAGTTCAAGGCGTTCCTGGAGAAGGAAAAAGTCGATCAGACGCAGGCCCAACAGGTCGTGGATTTGGCCCTCGCGCTCGTCAAGGAGTTCTCAGGACCGGGGCTCCGCTCCAACCGCTTCCTCACGGGGCTCATCGGCTGCCTGACGATGGACCATCCCGACGTGGTCACGCATCTGAAAGCGCAGGAGACGGACCAGCCACGCATCGTGCTCGCGCAGGAAGGGGACATCGCGACGGCAGCCAAGGAGCAGGCCCAGCGTGAGAAGAGCCGCATCATCATTCCGGGCACGTCGACGCCACCCCACACGCACGATCACGAGCACCACGGCCACAAACATTCGTAGAGGCGGACCTATGTGTCCGCCCATGTACCGACAATCACCCATAAATCGGGCACACACGCAGGTGTGCCCATATAAAAGATTTCATTCGCCGCACATTACACACCCGCATACATTCTGGTGTCTTAATGTAGGGGCAGCCTGCACTTGCGCCCGCGCGATTTGATAAAAGGCTCTATCCGTAAAGAAGTCGCTACTCATAGAGGCTGTCGTTTGCAGAGCACCTTTGAAATCGCCCATCTGAGCCTGAGCCTCTACAATGCTCAATAAAGGACTATCCTTATCTTTTTTGCCAGTGATATCATTTGTAGCGGTAAGCGCCTGCTGTACAGTTTCTGAAGCACTTACTTTGTCCCCCACTTCCGCCTTGCCTCTGGCAACCCATCCTAACGTATGGGCTCTTTCCTTAACGTCCTGAATATTTAATGCAGCTTGACGGGCTTGCTGAAGAGTAAGTGACGCCGCCTCAAAATTTCGAGAGCCTACTTGCGCTTCAGCGATACGAAAGAGAGCAATGGCCTTACTTCCATTGCTTTGTTTGATGGCAGCTGCCGTCTGTAAGGCGCCTTGGATATCCTTTCGATCTGCCTGGGCTTCGACAATCTGCTGTAAGGCGTACTCATGATTAAAAGGGTCATTGATCGTCGCCACGGTCTCAAGTGCATGCGAGACATCACCTGCTCTCGCCTGCGCACCAGCGATATCTCTCAAGGCACCGGCCTTACGCGCATCGTCTTGGATACTCTCAGCAGTCTCCAACGCGGCTTTAACATCTCCTAGCCTTGCCTGTACCTCCGCTGTCATTTGAAGAGCTAAAGTTTTGTCCATTACCGTTTCAGGTGAAGAGTTAATAAACTTGATTGCTTCCTGAATGGTCAGTCTCGCCGCGTTCCTGTCCCCCGCTACTCCTTGTGTTTCTGCAATACGTTGGAGAGCATATGCCCTTGTCGAGCCGTCTTTAATAGCCGAAGATGCTACCAGAGCTTGTACAAGAATCTTGAGAGCATCCTTACGCTCACCTTTCTCAGTTATATCCTCGGCAATGTGCCGAAGCATGAGCGCCTTGGAAAGACCGTCTTCCATTTTTGATGCCGTCTCAATTGCGTTCAGAATCTGTCTCCTCTCTAGTTGCGTCCGACTAATGGACTCAAGAGTTCCATCTTTATGGACATTATCCTTTCTATCTGCAACGGCTAATGCTTTTTCAAGATTAGCGGCTTTCACATATGCGGCAGCAATACCGTGAAAGACTTTGGCTCTGAAGAAGGCGTTTTTTATTTGGGCAGCAGATTGAGTAGCTTGTTCTAAGATTTCTCCAACCTCAGAGACTCCCTTTGGCTGCTCTTCTGCGTCGAGCAGCGTAGTGTCCAAACATAAGAGTGTGGAAAGAGCTAGGAAGCAGCTCCTCATCGTCCAGGAGAGTTCTTTGATATCCATCGCAGACGTCCTCAAAAGGAAGGTGGCTCGCGAGACGTCTCTACTTCAGCGTTACCTTGCGCATCACGTCGCCCTCCTGGATCTTGGGCAACACGTCCAGGCCGTCCACGACCTGGCCGAAGACCGTGTACTTGCCGTCCAGGAACGGCTGCGGCTCCAGACAGATGTAGAACTGGCTGTCGGCGCTGTCCGGCTCCCGCAGGTGGGCCATGCCTACCGTCCCGGTGCTGTGCTTCTTCTCGCTGAACTCCGCCGGGATCGGCAGGCCCGATCCGCCCGTCCCATCGCCCGCGGGATCCCCGCCCTGGATGAGAAACTTCGGGACGACGCGGTGGAAGGTCAGGCCGTTGTAAAATCCCTTTTTGACGAGTTCCACGAATCGCGTCACGGTCTTGGGCGCCGCGTCCGGGTAAAGCTCGAGGGTGAGCTTCCCGCGATCCGTCTCGATCAGGACCTGAGGCCCCCCTGCAAGACACGGACTGAAGAGGCCAACAAGACAAAGGAGGGAAGCAAGCCAGACACTCACCCACCAAGCCATGCCCTCCGCGTCCGCTGCGCTAGTGGACCGGTTTGTCGATGATCGAGACGGTCATCTCGATCCGCTCGTTCGGCAGGTCATTCTGGCCGCGCGGCGCACTCACGATCTTGTCCGCCACCTCCATCCCCCGGATGACCTCCCCGAAGACCGTGTACTGACGGTCGAGGAAGTTGGAATCCTTGACCACGATGAAGAACTGCGAGCCGGCGCTGTCCGGATTGTTGGATCGTGCCATCGACACGATCCCACGAGTATGGGGCTTGGGGTTGAACTCCGCCTTCAGCTTGTGGCTAGGGCCGCCCATGCCGTACTCGCTCTTCTTGTTGGGATCCTTCGTGTTGGGGTCCCCGCCCTGGATCATGAACCCGGGGATCACGCGGTGAAAGAGCGTCTTGTCGTAGAAGCCGGACTTGGCGAGCGTGATAAAATTCTATGATCGCGTGCGGCTCCATTTTCCCTCCTTCTGCCGGCTTCTTGTCTTCAGCCCCGAAGACAGACGCCGCCATTCCCACTAGGAGTAGCGTCAACGCCACGACTCCAACCTGATACCGCATAATTTATCCTCCTAACCAGTCTTCACTTCCCTGAGCTTCTCCAGGGCATGCTTCGCGGCTATCTGCTCGGCCTCTTTCTTGCTTTTGCCGACGCCGACTCCGTAGCGCTCGCCCCGGATAAGGATTTCCACCTCGAACAGTTTCTCATGATCCGGCCCCGTCTCCCGGGTCGTCCGGTAATGCGGGAGCATCTCGAACTCCCGCTGGCAGACTTCCTGGAGATCGGTCTTGAAGTCCCCCGTGGCGAGAAGCGACTGATCGCACGAGGCCAGTTCCTCGCTGAACGCGGCCTTGACGCTCGCCGCTGCCGCGTCGAGCCCGCCGTCCAAGTACACCCCGGCGAACACCGCCTCCAGGGCATCCGCCAGGATGGAGGGCTTGCTGTATCCGTGCGTCTTCGTCTCGCCGCGCCCCAGACGGAGCAGCTCCCCAAGCCCGATCCGTCGGGCCACCCGCGCGAGGGTCTTCTCGCTCACAAGCCGCGCCCGGAGCTTCGAGAGCTCGCCCTCGGCGGCGTCCGGGAACGCGGACAATAAGTATTCGCTCACGACGAGGTCCAGGACCGCATCGCCGAGAAACTCCAGCCGCTCGTTATCGACTCTGCCGGTCTCCTTAGCTTCATTCAGGTAGGACTTGTGGGTCAGGGCTTCGACGAGCAGGCTGGACCGCTGGAACCTGTACCCGAGCCGGTGTTGAATCTCATCCAGCCCGTCTGTCTGCATGAGTGGTTAGGCCGTGCAACGGGAGAAGATCAGGCAGGCGTTGACCCCGCCGAAGCCGAACGAGTTGGAGAGCACCGCACGGACCTCAGCCCGGCGGGAGACATTGGGGACATAGTCCAAATCACACTCGGGATCGGGCACCTCCTGATTGATGGTCGGTGGCAGGATCCCGCGGTGGATGGCGAGCACGCTGAAGACCGCCTCCACACCGCCAGCGGCGCCCAAGAGGTGTCCCGTCATGGATTTCGTGGAGCTCACCGCCAGGCTGCGGGCGTGGGCCCCGAAGACCTGCTTGATGGCGCTGGTCTCGACGCGGTCGGCCATCGTCGAGGTGGCGTGCGCGTTCACGTAGCCGATCGCATCCGGTGGCAGCCCGGCATCCTGGAGCGCCCGCCGCATGCATTGGACCGCCCCGCGGCCGTCCTCGGGCGGCGCGGTGATGTGGTGGGCGTCGGCCGTCATGCCGTAGCCCAGGATTTCGGCGTAGACCCGCGCGCCGCGGCGGCGCGCCGATTCCAGTTCCTCCAGCACCAGCACGCCGGCGCCTTCGCCAAGGACGAACCCGTCGCGCTCCTTGTCGAAGGGGCGGCTCGCCCGTTCCGGATCATCGTTGCGCGTCGAGAGCGCCCGGGCCGATGCGAACCCTGCCACCCCCAGCGGCGTGATCGCGGCTTCCGCGCCGCCCGCCACCATCGCGTCCGCCTCACCGTACTGAATGAGCCGGAAGGCGTCGCCGATGCAGTGATTGCCGGTCGCGCAGGCCGTCACCGCGCACGAGTTGGGTCCGCGGGCGCCGATCCGCATCGACACCTGCCCCGAGGCGAGGTTGATGATCACCATCGGAATGAAGAACGGGGAGACCCGGTCGGGCCCTTTCTCGAGCAGCACCTTGTGAAAGGCCTCGATCGCTTGGAGTCCGCCGATCCCGGACCCGATGTAGACGCCGACCCGGTCGGCGTTCTCCGGGGTGACTTTGAGCCCGGCATCATCCACCGCCATCTGGCTCGCGCCGATGGCATAATGGATGAAGGTGTCCATTTTCTTGATCTCTTTCTTCTCGATGCAGTCGGCAGGGTCGAAATCCGTGACCTCGCCCGCGATCTGGCAGGCGTGCCCCGACGGATCGAACTTGGTGATCCGCCGGATCCCCGACTTGCCGGCGCACAGGGCGGTCCAGGTCTTCTCCACGCCGGTGCCGAGCGGCGTGATCAGACCCAAGCCCGTGACGACGACCCGTCTCATGCGGATTTCCTTGCCCATCAGGCGTGTGCCGACCGTGCGGGGTACTAAATATTCTCTTTGATGAAGTCCACGGCGTCCTGGACGGTCAGGATCTTCTCGGCCTTCTCGTCCGGGATCTCGATTTCAAAGGCTTCTTCAAAGGCCATCACCAGTTCGACCGTATCCAAGGAGTCCGCGCCGAGGTCCTCCACGAACTTGGCGTCCGGGACCACGTCGTCCTCCTCGACACCCAACTGCTCGGCGATGATCTTCTTCACCCGCTCTTCTATGGCTGCCATCGATTTCGCCACCTCCTGCCCTCCCCTTCAACAAGCATCACACTGCGCGAGGCCGCTCAACGCCTCATACCATGATCATTCCGCCGTTCACGTGCAGCACGTGTCCCGTGATATACGCCGCCGCCGGAGAGACCAGAAACCGCACCGCCGCGGCCACATCGTCGGGAGTTCCGAGCCGGCCCAGCGGGATCTGCGTGAGCAGTGCCGCACGGACCTCCCCGCTCAGCTTGTCAGTCATGGCCGTCCCGATGAATCCCGGCGCCACGGCGTTCACCGTGATCCCCCGGCTCGCGTACTCGCGGGCCACTGTCTTCGTCAGCCCGATCACCGCCGCCTTCGAAGCCGCGTAATTGGCCTGCCCCGCGTTGCCCATGACGCCGACCACCGAGGCGATGTTCACCAGGGCGCCGCTCCGCTGCTTGGTCATGGCAGGCAGGACGGCCTTGGTGCAGTGGAACGTGCCCTTCAGGTTGACGTCCAGCACCGCATTCCAGTCTTCTTCCTTCATGCGGAGCAGCAGGCCGTCCCGCGTGATGCCCGCATTGTTCACCAGGATGTCGATGCGGCCGAGTTCGGCGAGCACCCGGTCGGCCATCGCCGCGACGTCGGCCCATTCGGCCACGTTCGCCTTGATGACCAGCGCGCGGCGTCCCTGCGACGACACCGCCTGCGCCGTCTCCTGGGCGCGGGCCACATCGAGGTCCACCACCGCCACATCCGCCCCGTCCCGCGCCAAGGCCTCGGCGATCGCGCGCCCAATCCCCTGGGCAGCGCCCGTCACGATCGCGACTTTCCCTTGGAGCATCATGGCCGGGCGGCGGCCAGCGCCTCCACCGTCGCGGCTAGGCTCGTCCGGTCCTGCACATTGAACAGCCGGAGTTCGGGCGTGATCCGCTTGGCCAGCCCCGAGAGGACCCTTCCGGGCCCGACCTCCACGAGCGTGTGGATTCCCATCTTGACCAGCGCCTGCACCGACTCCTCCCACAAGACGGGCCGCGAGAGCTGCCGCACCAACGACGTCCGCACGTCCGCCGCAGTGCGGATCGGCTTGGCCTCGGCGTTATTGATCAGCGGCACGGTCAGGTCCTGCATCGGCACCCGGTCCACATCCACGGCCAATCGTGCAGCCGCCGCCTGCATGAGCGACGTGTGCACCGGCACGCTGACCGGCAAAGGGATGACCTTGCGGCAGCCCTTGGCCTTGGCTTGGCGCGCCGCCTCCTCGACCGCTGCCTTCTCGCCCGCGATCACGATCTGGCCGGGGGCGTTGAAATTCGCGGGGGCCACCACGCCCAACGCCGAGGCCGAGCGACAGACTTCCGCGACGACGGGGCGCTCCAGGCCCAGGATGGCGCACACCAGGCCTCGTCCGGCTTCGACTGCCTCCTGCATGTAGCGCCCACGCTTGCGGACCAGGGCCACGGCATCCGGAAACGCCAGGCCCCCGGCGGCCACCACCGCCGTGTACTCCCCCAGGCTGTGCCCTGCCACCGTGCTCGGCCGAAGGCCCGCGCGTTCCAGCAGCCGGAACGCGACGACGCTGGCCGTCAGCAGCGCCGGTTGCGTGTACTCCGTAAGGTTGAGCTGTTCGGCCGGCCCTTTGAAGCACAGGGTCGCCACGTTATACCCGAGCACCTGACCAGCCTGCTCGAACAGCGCCCGCGCCTCCGGTTCGAAGTCATAGAACTCCTGGCCCATCCCCACAGCCTGCGAGCCCTGGCCGGGAAAGACGAAGGCCACGCCCGGAGTCATGGCGCTATCATATGAGGGAATTGCGCCCATGTTGTCAACTGAAAATTCCCCTGTTCCCCGCCACCGGACTGTGGCAAGCTCCTCAATCTACGACAAATTCGCCGCCATCGACGCAGATCACGTTGCCGGTGACCCACTGCGCCTTCGGGTGGGCCAGCAACCCGATCGCCTCGGCCACGTCCCGGGGCGTCGTCAACCGGCCGGATGGGTTCTTGGCCTGCGCCATCTCGAGCATGCGCTCGGAGCCAGGGATCTTCCGCAAGGCCGGGGTGTCGGTCACCCCCGCCATGATGGCGTTGACCCCGATTCCATGCGGGCCCAATTCCAGCGTCAACTGACGGACGTGCGACTCCAGGGCTGCTTTGGCGGCGGAGACCGCGCCGTAGGTCTTCCACACCCGAGCACCGCCGGCGCTGGTCATGGCGAAGATCCGCCCTCCCCGCCCCATCAGGTTACGGTGCACGAGGTCCTGGGCCCAATACACGAGGCTGTTCGCCATAACGTCCAGCGTCATGTCCATCTGGGCCTTGCTCAGCGCGTCGGCTTCGACCTCCGTGATGAAAGGTTTCAACGTGCCGAAGGCCAGGGAGTGCAGCAGGACCCGAATCGGAGACTCTGCGCCCGACCGTCCGATCCGGGCTTGAACGGCGTCCAAGACCTCGCGGCGCTTCTCGGCATCGGCTGCGTTCACGTTGAAGAAGAGGGACTCCCGCCCCCTGTTTTTGATCTCGCCGACGATCCGATCGACATTCGCCTGCGTGGACTTCCGATCCAGATGCACGCCCACGATGTGCATCCCGAGACCGGCGAGCTCCAACGAGACGGCCTCGCCGAACCCACTGGACGCCCCCAGGATGAGTGCCCAGGCTCCTTCTAGCGGCTGCAGACCCACCAATCGCTCTCTTCCTACCACTTCACCATGGCCGATGCCCACGTCAGGCCCGACCCGAACGCCACCATGAGAATCCGACTGCCGGGCGAGATCCGCCCGGTCCGAACCGCTTCATCCAAGGCCAGCGGGATCGACGCCGCCGAGGTGTTCCCATAGCGGTCCAGGTTCAGAAAGACCCGGTCCTGGGGCAACCCGAGGCGTTCCATCACAGCCTGGATAATGCGCACGTTCGCCTGATGGGGGATGAAGAGGTCCACATCCGCGACGTCCAGCTTGTTGGCCTCCAGGGCCTCGCGGGCCGTCGCCTCCAGGGTCTTGACGGCGACCTTGAAGGTCTCGTTGCCCTTCATCTTGACGTACTGCTGCCGGCCGGCCAGCATGGCGTCCGACGCCGGCAGGCGGGAGCCGCCACCCGGCACACACACCAAGTCCCAGAGGTCGCCGTCGGAGTGCAAATGGGTAGACAGCACGCCCCGATCGTCGTCGGAGGGTTCCAGCAAAGCCGCGCCGGCTCCGTCGCCGAACAGGATGCAGGTGCTCCGGTCCGTCCAGTCGATCACGCTGGACATCACCTCCGTGCCGACCAGCAACACCCGCCGACACGTCCCGGCGCGGACGTAGAGGTCGGCCACCGCGAGGCCGTACAGGAATCCGGAGCACGCGGCGGCCAGATCAAACGCGATCGCCCGGGAGGCCTTCAGGTTCCGCTGGATGAGGCAGGCCGTCGACGGCAGGGGCATGTCAGGGGTGCAGGTGGCAACCAGGATGAGGTCGAGGTCGGCCGGATCCCACCGGCTCGTCGCCAGCGCCGCGCGGGCCGCCTCGGTGCCCAGATCGGAGCTGGCCACGCCGTCGTCCACGACCCGGCGCTCGCGAATCCCGGTCCGTCCGACGATCCACTCATCGGCGGTGGCGACCATGCGTTCAAGATCGCTATTGCGCAGGATGTGCCGAGGGACGGCCGACCCAGTGGCCACGATGCGGGCTCTCATCGCGCGGGGTCCTTGCTCTTGCCATCGAAGAGGGCCACGCTCTCATCGATGTCGCGCTGGATGTGCTCGTTCACGTGCC
>VBOF01000101.1 GCA_005877855.1 Nitrospirota bacterium
CTTTGCCACGGGAATAGGGGTAAGTTGTCGTCCTCGTGCATTCCCATCCCCCAGCCTTCCCAGAGTCCCTGCTGATAGGCCTGGGGGGATCGCTCGATCTCGGCAGGCGGGAAAGGAATCATTTCCCAGTGATGAAACAGGGCAGTTCCGGCTCCTTGGAGCACATATCTCTGCACCGAAGGACTGAGCTTCGGTAAGAACGCTTGCAGGTGGGCGTTGACAAGGCTCAGGGAGTGCTCAGTGTTGTGCCAGTAGTGCCCAGCCTGATGGCCGACGGCTCGCCAGTAATGCGGGGACAATTTCGGATCCACCGCTCCTGGGTGGTTGACGAGAGCTTCAGGGCTCGCGTCCAGGAAAGCAAACTGTTCGGGCCAAGACCGGTATATGCCGACAAGGGCCAGGTGATGCGCCAAGGGCGAGCGGTGACGTAAGAACTCCACCTCCGCGACCGCCTTGGCCAACTCCTTGGCATGCGGGCTCATGGCCTTGCCACCTAACGAATAGTAGAAATACGGGTCGAAGCCGGGAGGAATCAACTGCTCGATCCGAGAGAATTCCTCGGCCTGTCCGTTCAACGGGGCCGCCCTGGAGAGCAACAGCGCGATTGCACGGGAAAGGTCCCGCTGATCGTTGCCAGACAGTTTGGGGAGAATGTCGGAGAGGAAGGGCCGCTGCACCATCTGTGGGATAAAGTTGTGATCGTCCTTGCCTGCCGGTGCGTGAGTATGTGAATAAGTATTTGGCATCAGGGCGTAGGAGTACCCCTTGGCGGAGAGGGCAGCGCCCGGCCGGTCCAGGGAGAACCGGGGCGCATGCGTCCCCAGTCCTACCACGACCACGCCGGCGAGGAAGACGGTCTGGATCTTCTTCTGGACATTCGGGAACGCCTCCTGGCAGCGTGCCAGCGCGAGGGCCACGAATAAG
>VBOF01000102.1 GCA_005877855.1 Nitrospirota bacterium
GCGCGTGTCTTGCCAGAGCCAAACCCCGAGCAGGGCCAGGAGAGTGAGCCCGTAGATGTAGTCGAACCAGAGCCCGACCCCCGCCGTGAGGCCCAGGAGTACGGGATACGCCGGCGAGCCCCTCTCATCGGAGAGCATTCTGAAGAGGAGGAACACGGTCAGCGCAGAAAACAGGAGAGATTCCCCATGCCCACCGGGCGCAGCCACGGAGTAGGCGGTCAACAGCGGCGGCGAGAAACAGAACAGGAGGGCGAAGTACCCTGCCACCCGCTCGCCCGCCGCGCGCTGGATGGTCCAATACCAGAAGGCCAGCGCGAGCGTGAACACCAAGAGCGCGGCGAGCTTCAGGGCGAACAGGGTCGGCCCGAACAGCAGGAAGAAGCCGGAGGTGAGCGCCCCCATCACCAAAGTTCCTAACATCCAGTTAGATCCGCGGTACTCGGTGAAAGGCAGTGTGGGGCCCGTGACGAGTTCTTGAGCCATGGTACCCACGCGCAGTTCGTCGTCTAGTTGGGGGGACAGATAGCTTGGATCGATGAGCAGCAGGTACAGGAGACGGCTCGCGACGAACAGCAGCAGGAATCCGCTCAGCGACCCGGTTATCGCGGGCGGAGGCCCATCACCCGTTGCATTTGGGGGAGCAACGGGTACCCGACGCGCCTCTCCCGTACCCACTGGGGAGGTGATGTTGGCGAGCACGGCTTGGGCATTGTCTGACGGGATCATCATGGGTGTAGAGGCGGCTCCAGCGCGCTCGAGGCTGGGCTCTCGAAGAGCGCCTCAAATTGCGCTTTCCCCCGCTGAATGGACAAGAGGCTCCTCGCTGGGAAGCCCTTCGTCGCTGCTATCCAATATGGACTCTTAGCACCGTGCCAAGGCGATGGGGGAAAGAGCTCGAACTCGCCCAGTCCCATCCCCCAGCCTTCCATGAGGCGCTCTTGATAGACCGGGGGGAAGCGCTCCAGCTCGGCAGGCGAGACCCAAGGAGCAATGAATGGATATGGCACAGTAAACACGGCTTGCCCGACGCCTTGGAGGAACGATCGCTGCACCGAAAGATCGAGCCGCGGCACGAACGCTTGCAGGTGGGCGTTGAGCTGGCTGAGGGAGTGATCGCCCTCGTGCCAGGACCGGCCCGCCAGAAGGCCGAGGGCTCGCCAATAATGCGACTGCAACTCCGGGGTCAGAGGAGCCGGTGAGTTGAGTAACGATTCAGGGGTCCTGTCCAGAGCAGCACTCTGCGCCCACTGCCGGTAGATGCCGACCAAGGCGAGGTGATGCGCCGCGGCCGAGCGGTGACGGACAAACTCCACCGCCGCGACTGCCTTGGGCAACTCGTTTGGGTGTCGGGCCATAGCCAGGCCTCCCAACTTATAGAAGAAATGGTTATCGAAACCTGGAGGAACCAACCGCTCGATCCGGGCCAAGTCCTCGGCCTGTCCGTTCAACGGGACCGCCCTGGCGAGCATCCGAGCGATCGCACGGGAGAGGTCCCGCTGATCGTCGGATGACAGTTTGGGGAGGACGTCGGAGAGGAAGGGCCGTTGCACCACTTTCAGGAGGAACTCGCGATCGACCGTGCCTGCCGGTACGTGAGTGGACCAATAGGTCCATGGCAGGAGGGCGTAGGAAAAGCCCTTGGCGGAGAGGGCACAGCCCGGCTGGTCCAGGGACAATAGAGGCGCGTGCGTCCCCAATCCCAACACGACCACGCTGGCCAGGAAGACGGTCTGGACCTGCCTCTGGACACGCGGGGCCTGGTCCTGACAGCGCGCCACCGAGAGGGCGACGAACAAGAACAGGAAGGGATAGGCCGGCACGTAGTACCTGCCGTCCCTGAAATCGCTGAATTGCACGGCCAGGGTAAACACGACGAGGTACAGAATGCCAAACGCGACGAGCGTGGGTTCGGCAGATCTTGGTCCGGCCGGTGCGGCTATCCCCGTCTTCCAACGCAACACGCCCGCGGTTAGGATGGGGCCCAGATAGAGAAGCGAGTAGAGCAGGCTCACGGCCCGCCGGTACAGATCCGGGGCATCGTCGGGCGCCATCGTGCGGAGGAATTCAACCGGGGCGAGTCTCCAGGGATGGGCCAAGCCGTCCCACAGATGGGCGAGTCCGAAGTGCTCCCAGACGTTCATGTTATGGATCACGAGCCCGGCAAAGTGAGTCGGTACATTGATGACGATCCAGGGGGCAAAGCCCACGAGAAAGCCTAGCGCGAAGCACAAAAAGCGCCATCTCCGAAGCATCTCTCTGTCGTGCCAGAACCAAAACCCCAGCAGGGCCAGGAGGGTCAGCCCGTAGATGTAGGTGAACCAGAGTCCGAACCCCGCCGTGAGGCCCAGGAGCGCGGGATACGCCTGCGAGGGCTTCTCCTCCGAGAACATTTTGAACAGGAGAAACACGGTCAGCGCAGAGAAAAAGATCGACTCCGAATGAAACCCCATGGCGGTCACGGAGAAGGCGGTCAACAGCGGCGGCGAGAAACAGAACAGGAGGGCGAAGTACCGTGCCACCCGCTCGCCGGCCGCACGCCGGATGGTCTGGTACCAGAAGAGCAGCGCGAGCGTGAATACCAAGAGCGGCGCGAGCTTCAGGGCGAACACGGTCGGCCCGAACAGCAGGAAGAAGCCTGAGGCGAGGGCCCCGATCACCAACGAGCCGCCCGAATAGTTATCCGCGCGGTACTCAATGAAGGGCATTTTAAGGCCCGTGACGAGTTCTTGCGCGACGGTGCCCCTGTACAGTTCTTCGCCGATGTAGTAGAGGTGGCCTGGATTGATCAGCACCAGGTACAGGAGACGGCTCGCGACAAACAGCAGCAGGAATCCGCCGAGCGCAGCGCGGGCATTACCTGATGTCATCATCTGGTCAGGGACCCTCGCCTGAGAGGCCTTCTGGTCGCTATTGGGGTTCAAAATGGACTGTTTTTGATCTTCGAGTAACTTCCCAACAAGGTCTGCAATTCGGCAGAGACTCTCGCAAACACGCTAGGCCAGTCCCCGGGAGCTTTCTGACGAAATAGCTTCATGCTCGGATACCATGGACTGTCTTCACGTCCGTCCATCCAGCGCCAGTCCACGCCCACATGAGGTAACAGTACCCAGACGGGTCGGCCAAGCGCGCCGGCCAGGTGCGCTACGCCCGTATCGACAGTGAGAACAAGGTCAAGTTGGCAAATGGCTGCAGCAGTGTCAGCCCAATCACCAATCTGGTCACTGAGGTTATTGACGGCCATTCCAGGGGTTACTTCGCCCAGGCCTGCTGCTCTGGGCTGTTTCTGAAGACTATACACGGCAACACCGGGCAGCTCAGCAAGTTCTAGGAAATAAGACAGGGGACACGACCGATTCCGATCATTTCTGTGGATCGGCAAGCCTGCCCATACAATTCCTACCTTCAGCTTGACATCGGGTGTCGCTTCTACTTTCACCGAGCTTGACTCTGGTGGGCTGAGATAGGGGCACTGCGAGGGAATCGTCTCAAGGGTGGTCCCGATGATGCGGGGGAGGCTCAACAACGGGGCGTGTAAGTCAAAATCCGGCAATGGCTCTCTTTCACTCACAACCTGGGCGGTGCCCGCGACTGAGGATAGCAACCGAATGAGCTCTGGTTGACAGGCCACAATGACACGTCCCCCTCTCCTGGCAACGAGCGGCGCGTACCGAATGAATTGGATGGTGGTGCCGAATCCTTGCTCAGCGTAAAGGAGAATTGTTCCTCCGTTAAGTTCGGAGCCATCCCAGAAGGGCTGCGGAAGGATGAGGCCGGCACACTGTTGTTCGAATTGCTTTACCTTCCAGCGCCACTCGTATTCCGTGAAGCCGCGTGAAAGGTCGCCAGCCCTTAATAAGGCAAGTCCAAGGCCAGCATGGGCATGGACATCGTCGGGCTTGAGGGCCAGCGCCTGACGAAAGCAGGCGATCGCCTCGGTGACCTTGCCTTGGTCGAAGAGTACATTGCCTAAATTGTTGTGGGCCATGGGATCGTCCGGCGTGAGGGCCAGCGCCTGGCGGTAGCAGGCCGCCGCCTCCTCCAGCAGGAGTTGCTCATAAAGAGCATTGCCCAGGTTGTGGTGGGCCTCGACCAAGTTGGGCTTAAGGTCCAGCGCCTGGCAATAGCACGCGATCGCCTCGGTGAGCTTACCCTGGTTCCAGAGTGCGATGCCGAGGTTGTTGTGGGCCTCGGCATAGTCCGGCTTAAGGGCCAGTGCAAGGCGATAGGAGGCGATCGCCTCGGCGAGCTTACCCTGCTCACAGAGTGCGATGCCTAAATTTTTGTGGGCCTCAGCATGACGAGGCTCAAGGGTGAGGATGTGGCGATAAATCCGTTCCGCTTCTGCTAAATTACCCGCTTGATGGTGGTTTGAGGCTACGCCTAAGGCTTCGGCTATACTTGTCATGGAAGGCGTATCTTTCATTGGGCTACGGAGCGTGGCGCGGCGGCTCCCGCCCACTCGGGGACGGTCCCTGGAAGAGCGCATCAAGTTGTGCATGCCCCTGCTGAATGAACACGAGGCTCCTGGCTGAGAGGCCCTTCGTCCAGGCCATCCAATACAGACTCTCAGAACCTTGCCACGGGAATAGGGGTAAGTTGTCGTCCTCGTGCATTCCCATCCCCCAGCCTTCCCAGAGTCCCTGCTGATAGGCCTGGGGGGATCGCTCGATCTCGGCAGGCGGGAAAGGAATCATTTCCCAGTGATGAAACAGGGCAGTTCCGGCTCCTTGGAGCACATATCTCTGCACCGAAGGACTCAGCTTCGGTAAGAACGCTTGCAGGTGGGCGTTGACAAGGCTCAGGGAGTGCTCAGTGTTGTGCCAGTAGTGCCCAGCCTGATGGCCGACGGCTCGCCAGTAATGCGGGGACAATTTCGGATCCACCGCTCCTGGGTGCTTGACGAGAGCTTCAGGGCTCGCGTCCAGGAAAGCAAACTGTTCGGGCCAAGACCGGTATATGCCGACAAGGGCCAGGTGATGCGCCAAGGGCGAGCGGTGACGTAAGAACTCCACCTCCGCGACCGCCTTGGCCAACTCCTTGGCATGCGGGCTCATGGCCTTGCCACCTAACGAATAGTAGAAATACGG
>VBOF01000103.1 GCA_005877855.1 Nitrospirota bacterium
AGGTGGATCTCGCCAATCTGAAGAACGAGAAGGTGTCGGAGATGGCCCAAAAGCTTCTGCCCGCGCTTCTCGATGCGGAAAAACAGGTGGTGGCCGACTACCAGATCGTGATCAACAAGCAGGGTGTCGGCTTCAAGGGCTTCATTCCCGCCACGTTCGGCACTCAGGCGGCGGCCAAGTTTCGGGCCAGGACGGGCGTGTATCTGAAGCAGACGCAGAATCCCCCGCGGAACCCCAAGAATACGCCGGACGAGTTCGAGGCGAACGTGCTGAAGAAGTTCGCGGATCCGTCCTACCCCCGCCAGGGTGAGAAGATCCTCAGCGAAACTGTAGACGGCGGGAAAGCCGTCCGGGTCATGCTGCCGCTGTTCATGCTCAAAGGATGTCTCCCGTGCCATGGGGAGCCCAAGGGGGAGAAGGACATCTCGGGCTACATGAAGGAGGGGGCGAAGGAGGGAGACCTGGCAGGGGCCATCAGCGTGAAGGTACCCCTCGCCAAGTGATCATTGCCCCGACTCTGCTACTGCTGCTATTCCTGGGCACACCGGCGCTGGCGGCTATCCCTGCGCCGGAGGGCTTTCGGGCTCTCGATACCCCGAACGACGCCGGCAAAAGCCTGAGTCTTGTCTGGAAGGCTTCCCCCGCCGACCGCGCTGATCGGATCGTCCAGGTCTGGCTGGCGGACGGGCCTGACAGCCCGTTCCAGAAGGTCGCGGAGTTCCCCTCCAACACACGCTACGTGAAGCCGGGGGATTTCCCGTGGTGGGCTCAGCCGGCCCGCAAGGGCGACCACTATGTGAAGCTTGCCTCCTCCCAGGCCTTTCCGATCGAAGACGGCAAGCCCTATTTCGTGAAGCTCCTTGTCCGGGAGGGTGATCAGGAAGTCTGGTCGGAGGTGGCCGAGGCGACGAGCGCGCCTAACGTCTTCAATACGGCCCAATTGAACAACCTCGTGTTCGTCCTGGCGTTCACGGGCGTCCTGCTGGCGAGCATCGCGGCGGCGCGGCGAAACCCCCACGTCCCCTTGCGCCGCATCGCCGGCCTGGATGCAGTCGAGGAGGCGATCGGCCGCTCGACGGAAATGGGCCGTCCGATTTTGTACCTCACCGGCTCCGGCGGGATGGACGAAGTCTCCACCATTGCGGCCACGGTCATCCTGGGCGAGGTGGCCAAGAAGGTGGCGCACTACGATACGAGTTTGAAGGTCCCGCACCGCGATCCGATCGTCATGGCGGTCTGTCAGGAGATCGTCAAGGAGTCGTACGTCGCGGCCGGCCGGCCTGACGCCTACAAGGAGGACTCGAACTTTTTCATCACGAGCGACCAGTTCAGCTACACGGCGGCCGTGGACGGGATCATGCTGCGGGAGAAGCCGGCCGCCAATTTCTTCATGGGCTCGTATTTCGCGGAGTCCCTGCTGCTGACCGAGACCGGTGCCAGCACCGGCGCGATCCAGATCGCCGGCACCGATTCGGATCACCAGCTCCCGTTTTTCGTGACCACCTGCGATTACACGCTGATCGGGGAGGAGCTCTACGCGGCCAGCGCCTACCTCTCGCGCGAGCCGGTCCTGGTCGGGACCCTCCGCGGCCAGGATTTCGGCAAAGCCTTCATCATGAGCGTGCTGGTGCTGGGCACGGCCCTCGCGACCATCGGCGTCGTTGTCGACTCGTCGATCTTCAACTACGTGTTGGACCTGTTCAAAGACTTCAAGTGATCTTCCTCAAGCGCCAACTCCCGCTGGCCATCACCTTCGTGATGGGCGTGACGTTCGCCTTTCAGTACTACATCCCGCATCCGGTCTCCGAAGAGGCCATCACCAACGTCTCCAAGTGGATGCAGATCATTTCGGGGTTTGCGCTGGCGCTGGGGCTGGCCAGCATCTTTCACGTCCATGCTGTCAAGATCAAGCGCCAGGTGCCGGGCTGGGGCTACAGCATCGTGCTCTACGCCGCGATGCTCGCCACCATCATCGTCGGATTCAAGAGCGGGGGCGAGACCAAGGTGGACGGGGCGCAAACCGCTTTCGGCTGGCTCTATGACTACTCGATGGTGCCCCTGCAGGGGACCATGTTCTCGATCCTCGCGTTCTTCATCGCCTCGGCGGCCTACCGCGCCTTCCGAGCCCGCTCTCCGGAGGCGTCCGTGCTGCTCGTGTCCGCCGTGCTGGTGATGATGGGGCGTGTTCCCTTGGGCCAGTTCCTCCTGCCCTGGACCTGGGACGTCACCCAGTGGCTGCTGAACGTGGTGAACAGCGCGGTGCGGCGCGCCATCCTCATCGGCGTGAGCATGGGGCAGGTCGCCCTCTCGATGAAGATCATCCTCGGCATCGAGCGCGCGTACCTCGGCGGGGGGAAAGACCAGTGAAAGAATTCGCCCGTCGCATGATCGGGATCGACCGGCGGATCATCTTCCTGCTGATCGCCGGGGCGGTCCTGCTGCCGCTGCTCCGGCCCTTCGGGCTGCCGATCAAGGTCTCCCCGGAGGTGCGCGCCGTCTATGAGTACATCGAGGCGTTGCCCGAGCGCTCGGTCTTCCTGCTCTCCTTCGATTTCGACCCGTCCTCCAAGCCTGAGCTCGAGCCACAGGCGGTCGCGCTGCTCCGTCACGCCTTCCGCAAAAATCTCCGGGTGATCGGGATGACGCATTGGCTCACCGGCACGGGCCTGGCTGATGATGTCTTTTCGAGAGTGGCGGCCGAAACAGGGAAGGAGCGGGGTAAGGACTACGTCTTCCTGGGCTGGAGTCCGGGAGCTGGGTCCCTGATCATCGCGATGGGGCAGGACCTCTACAAGGCGTTTCCCTCGGACTACACGAAGACGCCGACGCAAGGAATGCCTGTGTTGGCGGGGGTGCGAAGCCTTCGTGACGTAAACTACATGGTCAGTTTGGCGGCCGGAAGCTCTGGCATTGAGATGTGGTATGTCTTCGGCAAGGACAAGTACCGTTTCGAGATGGCCGGTGGCTCCACCGGCGTGATTGCGCCGGGTCTCTATCCCTTCCTGCGTAGCGGCCAGATCAACGGCCTGATCGGCGGGCTCCAGGGCGCGGCTGAGTACGAGACGTTGATCAAACAGAAGGGCACGGCGACGGCCGGCATGGACGCCCAGTCCGCCACCCACTTCGTGATCATCATCCTGGTGCTCCTGTGCAACATGTTCTATTTCGTGTTGCGCGGGGAGAAGGGAAAGGTGAGATGATACTGGGAGCTTGGGTCGCCGCCGGACTGACCCTGTTCATCTACAGCTTTCTTTATAAGGATAACCCGCTGTTCAAGCTCGGGGAGCATCTGTACGTCGGCATCTCGGTCGGCTATTCCGTCGTCCTGGCCTGGCATACGGTCTTCCTCAGGCTGCTGTGGGAGCCCCTCAAGAAGGACATCACCGAGAACCCCGCGGTGTTCGGCAGCTACGTGCTGCTGATCCCCGCGGTCCTCGGCCTGCTCATGTGGGCGCGGTTCATTCCCAAGATCGCCTGGCTCTCCCGCCTCGCGTTCGCCTTCGTGGTCGGCTTCGGGTCCGGCGTCGCGATCCCGCGGACCGTGTCATCCTACATCCTGAAGCAGATCGAGGACACGGTGAATCCGCTGGTGACCAGGGGCGCCGACGGGTTGTCCATGGGCTTCAACCTGGCCTCCCCGCAGAGCGGCGTCAACACGATCGTGCTGGTCATCGGCGTGGTGTCGGTGCTGTTCTATTTCTTCTTTTCGGTCGAGCATACCGGCCCCGGCAAAGTGACGGCGCGCACGGGCATCTATTTTCTGATGATCGCCTTCGGCGCGGCCTTCGGCTACACGGTGATGTCCCGTATGTCGCTCTTGATCGGCCGCTTCTCAGACCTCATCAAGTATGCGGGCGCCGAGTACGGCTATGCGTCACTGGTGCTCCTGGCGCTGACGGTATTGGCCCTGGCTGCGTGGGAGATGGCTAGCCGTGGAAGACGCGAGGTATAATTTCACGATGGAATGTCCCAAGCTGCGCAACCTGGAATTCTTCCCCGTGCGCGAGGGAGAGACGCAGTCCGTGGGGCTGCGCGATCCCGAAGGGATTTCGGACGGGATCCTCTTTCTGCCCCCCAACATCTTCTATCTGGTACAGTTCCTGGACGGGCAGCACACGCGTAACCAGATTGCGGGTGAGTACCTCAAGCGCTTCGGGGAGATCCTCATGCCGCAGTGGGTGGACAAGTTCATCGCGGACCTGGACGAGAAGCTGTTTCTGGAAGATGAGCGGTTCGAAGCGGCGAAGGGTGCGCTGCTGGCAAGCTTTCGCGCGCAGCCCACGCGGCCGGCGATGTTCGCCGGCAAGAGCTACGAGGCCGAGCCGGAGAGGCTGAAGCAGCAAGTCGACGGGTTTTTCCGTCCGAAGGAAGGGCCCGGCAGTTCCCCGTCAGAACACGCCGGCCAAGCGCTCAAGGCGATCGTCGCCCCGCACGTGGAGATCAACCAGGCGGGGCCGATTTACGCCTGGGCGTATAAGGAAGTGCGGGAGGCCAGGACGCCCGACGTATTCGTGATTCTCGGCACCGCGCGCGGGGTCATCGAGACTCTCTTCGCGTGCACCGACAAGGACTTCGAGACTCCGCTCGGGCTGGTCAAGGCCGACCGGGAGTTTCTAAGGCACTTCCGCGCGCACGGCGGTGAGGTGTTCTTCCAGGACGAGCTCGCCCACCGCAAGGACCACGCCATCGAGTTCCAGACGGTGTTCCTCCAGCACGTGCTGGGCGCCGCGAAGCCGATCACGATCGTGCCGGTGCTCTGCTCGTTCTCACACCTGCACTTCAGCCATCCCAATCTGCTCGCCCAGGGGCAGCGCGTCGGGCAGTTCCTCGAGGCGTTCCGAAAGACGCTGGCGGCCTTCGGCAAGGAGGTCTGTTTCGTGGTCAGCGGGGACCTGGCTCACATCGGCATGCGCTACGGCGATCCCAAGCCGCCGACCGACTTCTCCTTCCACAAGACGATGCAGGCTGACCTGGCCATGCTCAAGCATGCGGAGAACGGTGATCCGGATGCCTTCTTGCAGTTCATCCAGAAGGAAGACGACGCGCGCCGCATCGGGCTGCTGCCGCCGCTCTACACGATGTTGAAGCTGGTGGGCGATCCGAGTGGTGGTGCGCCGAAAGGGAGCGTGCTGCGCTACGACCGCGCCACCGTGGACCAGTACAACTCCACCGTCACGTTCGCCGCCATGGCCTTTTATTGATCATGCGCGGCCGGCCGGCCGCATCTTGGGTGCTCCGGGAAGCCAAGCAAGTCGCACCTACGATGCGATCCGGGCGGCCGATAGCCAACAAGTCTCGCTGCGTTCCGCCCGGGTCCCACGCGGTGCCACCCGTCGGGAGTAGAAAGTTGCCGGCTGAGCACGGAAATGGCATCAGACGCCATTTCCCGCCGTTACTTCCGGTAGACCTCTCGACGGTGACCGATCTTCACAACCTCGACGGTTCGCGTTTCATCATGGACCGCATAGACGATGCGGTAATCACCCTGGCGAACCCTGTAGCGATCTTGCCCGGAGAGCTTCTCGCTTCCGACGGGACGTGGGTTTTGGGCCAATCCCCGGATGCGCACGGTGACCATACGCAAATCTGGTTTGGGAATCGTGCGTAGTTCGCGTTCGGCGGACCTTTTGATGACGAGGCTATAAGAGCCCGTCACGCTTTAAATCCTCGAGCACCTTCTCGAACGGCCGCGATGGCTCCTTGGCCCGCTTTTCGAACGCCTCCAGGTCGAGCGCGTCCTCACGGAGCGCTTCGATCACGGCCGCATTGACAAGTTCTGAAACTGTCCGGTCGGTTGTCGCCGCTTTAACCTTCAAGGCTCTATAGACTTTGGGCTTGAGATAGACGGTCGTTCTGGTGTCGCCCGCCATAGCCGGCACCCTCCTTCAGGACCAACAATAGACGTTTTAACGCTTAGACATTATGTCATTAAAACTCTGTGAAGGCAAGAAGATTCAGCCGCGACAGGACCCGCTATCGCCATTTCTTTAACCCATCGCCCGGCTTGACCAGCAGCCAGAGCAGGCCGACAAGGGCCGCGAACCCGGCGGCGAAGGCGAGCGACACGTTCCAGCC
>VBOF01000104.1 GCA_005877855.1 Nitrospirota bacterium
TTCATCTTGTCCTTCATCTTGCGGACGGCGAGGTACTCCAGGATACGCTCCTTGACCTTTTCCAGGTCGTAGTGGTCTTCGTTCAGGACCTTCGCGGCTGCCTTGATGTCGAGGTTGTCCTTGGTCTTCTTGCTCCAGGGCAGCTCCACCAGCCACTCGAGGTAGGTCCGGACCGTGGCCGCTTCGGCGGTGTCCGGATGCATTTTCTCGAGGCGCTTGAGCTGCTTTTCGGCCTCCTTGAGGACCTTCTCCGGCATCTTGGCGTCTTTGATGTTCGTGCGGAACTCAGCGACCTCCTCGGCCCGCTCGTCCAGCTCGCCCAACTCTTTCTGAATGGCCTTGAGCTGCTCGCGCAGGAAGTACTCCCGCTGAGTCTTGTCCATCTCCCCCTTGGCCTCGGCCTGGATCTTCTGCTGCATAGAGAGGACTTCGATTTCCGCCGCCAGGAGCTCGCTGACGCGCCGGAGCCGCGGGATCGGGTCCTGGATCTCCAGCACCTCCTGGGCGGGTTCCACTTTGAGCCCGAGGTTCGACACGATCATGTCGGCGAGCCGGCCTGGGTCCTGGAGATTCTCGATGACGACCATCACGTCTGGCATCAGGACCTTCCCGAGACTCACGAGCCGTTCGAGCTGCTCCTTCACGGTCCGCATCAGGGCCTCGCCCTCCAGGGACTGGCCCTGCACTTTGACCTCGGGGAGCTGCCTGATGCGGACCTCGAAGTAGGGCTCGGTCTGCACGAACTCCTCGATGCGGGCTTTGGCCAGGCCCTGGACGAGGATCTTGATACGCTCGTCCGGCAGTTTCAGCATCCGCATCACCATCCCCACCGTCCCCACGGGGTGGATGTCCTGCGGGGTGGGGTTTTCGACCTCCAGCGAGCGCTGCGCGGCCAGCATGATGGTCCGGTTTCCGGCCAGGGCCGCTTCAATAGCTTTGACGGACATCTCCCGGCCGACGAAGAGCGGGAGGACCATGTAGGGGAAGACGACGATGTCCCGGATCGGGAGCAGCGGGAGGCGCTCCGGAATCTCCATCTGCGACGGGTCTTTCTGAGCCTGCTCGGCCATCCCTGTCCTAGTCCTAGAGCTTGAGTCCTTTGAGATAGCGGGCGAACCGGTCTCCCAGTTCGGGGTTCTTCAGGCCAAACTCGACGGTGGCCTTGAGGAAGCCGAGCTTGTCGCCGGCGTCGTGCCGGATGCCGTTCACGAGCAACGCGTGCATGGGCGACGAGCGCGCCAGCGTGCGCAAGGCGTCCGTGAGCTGGATTTCCTGGTTCTTGCCGGGCGGCGTCTTTTCCAGCACAGGAAAGATCGACGCCGGCAGGATGTAGCGGCCGATCACGGCCAGCCGAGAGGGGGCCTCCTGCAGCGACGGCTTCTCGATCAGGTCGGTGACTTTGAAGAGCCGCGGACCCGCCGGTTCAGCGGCGATGATCCCGTAACGGGATACCTCCTCGGCTTCGACCTCGTACACGCCCAGGACCGGAGTGCCCAAAGTGTCATGCCATTCGATCAACTGCCCGATGGCAGGGACCGGCGCATCGAGCACCTCATCACCGAGGATCACCGCGAAGGGTTCATTCCCGATGAGGTGTTGGGCGCAGAGGATCGCGTCCCCCAATCCCCTGGCGTGCCGCTGGCGGACATAACAAAAATTTGCCAACTCCGAGATCCTGCGGATTTCGTGGAGCAACTTCTCTTTTCCGCTTTCTTTGAGATTCTCCTCCAGCTCGAAGGACAGGTCGAAGTGGTCTTCGATGGCCCGTTTCCCTCGGCCCGTGATGACGATGATGTCTTCAATGCCGGCACTGACCGCTTCCTCGACCGCATATTGGATCAAGGGTTTGTCGACCAACGGCAGCATCTCTTTGGGCGAGGCTTTCGTGGCGGGCAGGAACCGGGTTCCGAGGCCAGCGGCGGGAATGATGGCCTTAGAGACTTTCCGAGGAGGCATATCGAGCGGATTCTACGGTCCGATCCCCTCAATGTCAAGCGAACCGGGGAGAGCCGCCAGGCGGCTTTTTCGCTTTACTTCTTTCAGGGTGATCTGTAGAATTTCTTCGATTTTTTGCGACGTTTCAGCCAAGCCTTCGATGAATGGCCGGAGGCTGCTCCGTGTGTCGGGAGAGGAAAGGGAAGGGTGCCGCTTTGCCACACGAGAGGCGCGAGCTGTTCCGGCCCCAAACTGGCAGGGCTTGTGCTATTCGGAGGCGGGGCCACCCGTAGAGTGTCCACGATATTGGGGATCTGGGGCTTGATGTGGGTGGGGCTCATCTGGGCCTATGGCCAAGGTGTCGGCATTGCACAAGAATCGGCTCAGCTGATCAAGGCGATCAAGATCCAGGGCAACAAACGGATCGAGGCGCCGGCCATCCGGGGCCGTATCTCGCTGAAGGAAGGCGAGCCGTTCATCGCTGAAAAGATCCGGGAGCAGATCCGCGCGGTCTACCAGATGGGGTACTTCGAGGATGTCCGTGTGGAGACTGAGCCAGTGGCCGGAGGCGTGGAGGTGATTTTCGTCGTCACGGAGAAACCCTTTGTGACGGAAATCCTCTATGACGGCAACGACAACGTCAAGGACGAGAAACTGACCGAAAAACTGACGGTCCGCCCCCAGTCGTTCCTGGACCAGCAGCAGATCAAAGACAGCGTCGAGCGCCTCCGGCTTCTCTACGAGGATGAAGGCTACTTCAGCGCGCGCATCGTGCCGGTCATCAAGTCCCTGGATGGGGAGCGGAAGTCCCTGACATTCTTCATCAAAGAGGGCTCCCGGGCCCGCATCAAGACTGTCGCCTTCGACGGCGCCAAGGCCGTCCCGGTGAAGAAGCTCAAGAAAGCGCTCGTGACCCGCGAGTACTTCTGGCTCACCTCCTGGTACGATGACTCCGGCATCTACAAGAAAGACGAGCTGGCCAACGACATGGAGCGGCTCCGCCAGGTCTACCTGGATGAAGGGTACCTGACTGTCCAGGTCGGGACGCCTTTGGTCGAGCTGAGCCCCGACAAGCAGTGGTTCACGATCCGGTTCCCCATCATCGAGGGTCCGCAGTTCACGTACTCGAAGATCGGGTACCAGGGACAGACGATCTTTTCTGAGGAGGAGCTCCGAACCGGCAGCAAGCTAACCCCCGGCAGAGTCGTCAAGATGGCGGAGATCCGGGACGAAGTCGCGCGGGTCACGGACCTGTACGGCACGAAGGGGTACGCGTTTGCGGATGTGGACCCGCAGATCCTGCCGGACCCGGCCTCCAAGTCGGCCGCGGTTACGTTCGAGGTCAAGGAAGGGGCCCTGGTGCGTATCCGAAACATCAACATCTCCGGCAACGACAAGACTCGTGACAAGGTAATCCGCCGAGAACTGCGCGTCAACGAGGCCGAGCTGATCGATACCGCTGCCATGAAGCGCAGCTACGAGCGGCTCAAAAACCTGAACTACTTCGAGACGGTTGAGATCATTCCGAAGCAGGTCGATCCGAACACGGTCGATTTGGACGTGAAGGTCAAGGAGAAGTCCACCGGCACGTTCAGCGTGGGCGGGGGCTTCAGCTCGCTGGACAAGTTGGGGCTCGTCGCCGACGTCACGGAAGGCAATCTCTTCGGCCGGGGCCAGCTCCTCAAGGTGAGAGGCCAGCTCGGCCAGCGGCGGTCCTTGGGGGTCGTGACCTTCCGGGAGCCCTACCTGTTCGACGAGGCGGTGTCGGGCCAGGTCGATCTGTTTGCACGCGAGACGTTCTTTGTGAGCTACTTCGAAGAACGCATCGGCGGCGACATCGTGCTCGGCAAATGGTTCTCCGAGTACCTGAGCGGCAGCGTGAGCCTGCTCCGGGAGCGCGTGACGATCTCCAACGATCTTGCCAGCAAACTCTTCTTAGGCGGAGGAGGGACGACGACCAACGTACCCATCTCCGATCTTCCCCCCTTGATTCAGCAGCAGATCGGGACGACGACCACCGACGCGATCATCATGGCCATTGCGCGCGACACGCGGGACCTCTATCTCGATCCGAGTAACGGCGCGCGGTACGGGTTCACGCTGGAGTTTGCCGGCGGCCCACTGGGCGGGACCAACGACTTCTACAAGGCCACCGGGGACAGCGTGTGGTATTTCCCCGTCGTCTGGGACACCGTCTTCTCGCCGCGCGCCAGGCTCGGCGTGGCGCACGCTTACGAATCGGGCAGTCGGCTCCCGGTGGGCGATCGTTTCTTCGTGGGCGGCATTCAGACGGTTCGCGGTTTCACCTTCGGCCGGGCCGGTCCCACGGCGTCGGATAACAGCCCGCTGGGGGGCAGCAAGCAGCTCATCTTCAATTTCGACTATATCTTCCCCATTGCGCCCGACCTCAAGGTGAAAGGCGTGGTGTTCTTCGACTATGGCAAAGGGTTCGATGATGGAGAGTCGTTGAGCCTGGACCTGCGTCCCGCGACGGGGTTCGAGTTGCGGTGGATCTCACCGTTTGGGCCCCTGCGCTTGGCGTACGGGTTTAATCTTGACCCGCGGACCGGGGAACGGCCAGGGCAGTTCGAGTTTTCGGTCGGCACGCTTTTTTAAAAAATGGAAAGGACATGTCCATGAAGCCGAGCAGGATGGTACTGGGCGTGATGATCGCGCTCGCAATGGCGGTGTGGGCGCCGGCGTGGGGGGCGGAGCCGAAAATCGGCGTCGTCGATTCACAAAAGGTATTCGAAAGCGCGAAGCTAGGGAAGAAGGCCAAGGAAACGTTAGAGGAGTATGTCAGGACCCGACAAAAGATCGTCACGGATTATGAAGATGAGATCAAGAAAATTGAGGATGAGCTTGCCAAGCAGGGAGCGGTCTTAAGTCCTGAGGCCAAGAAGGACAAAGAGGAGGGCTTACGTCGCAAGTTTACGGACTACCAGAGAAGGACGAGCCAGCTTCAGCAGGAAGTCCAGGCCAAGAGAAAGGAAATTCTTGATGAGTTTCAGAAGAACGTCGAACAGGTCGTCAGGGGGATCGCCGATAAGGAGAAGTTCAGTCTTATCATGGATAAAAGTGAGAATGGAGCAGCGGCCTCTCCTGTCATTTACAGCCATCCCTCGATCGATCTTACGGAGCGCGTGATCAAGGAGTTGGATGCGAAGGGGGTAAAGTGAGCCAGCAGCGCAGCCAGGGACTATGCTTGGACAGCACCGAAATCCAGTCGATCCTGCCCCATCGCTACCCGTTTCTCCTGGTGGATCGCATCGAGGAGCTGGAGATCGGGAAGCGGGTGATCGGGATCAAAAACGTGACGGTCAACGAGCCGTTCTTCCAGGGCCACTTTCCCGGGCGGCCCATCATGCCCGGGGTCCTGATCATCGAGGCGATGGCGCAGGTGGGCGGGGTCCTCGCCTTCAAGTCCGCGAACCAGAGCGGGGCGAAACTGGTCTATTTCATGGGGATCGACAAGGCCAAGTTCAGAAGGCCGGTCGTGCCGGGCGACCGGTTGCGGTTCGTGGTCGACGTCCTCCGGGCCCGCCATCCCTACTGGAAGATGCGGGGGGAAGCCTATGTGGAGGACAGTCTCGTCTGCGAAGCCGAGTTGATGGCGATGGTCACGGACGGGACGGCCGCGCCGGAGGACGAACCATGAGCCCCCAGCTCCATCCGACCGCCATCGTGCACGCCAAGGCCGAGTTGGCTGATGATGTGAGTGTGGGGCCCTATACCGTGATCGGCGAGCACGTCCGCATCGGGCTCGGGACCAGGATCGATTCGCATGTCGTGATCGAGGGCTGGACCGAGGTGGGGGAACGCTGCCAGATCCATTCGTTCGTGTCTCTCGGCGCCCCGCCGCAGCACTTGAAGTACAACGGCGAGGAGACCTACGTCCGGATCGGCTCGCACAACATCCTGCGGGAGTACGTCACCGTCAACCGCGCGACGGCCTTCGGCGGCGGGGTCACGAGCGTGGGCGACCACAACGTGCTGATGGCCTACGTGCACATCGCTCACGACTGCCACGTCGGCAACCACGTGATCATGGCGAACGCCGCCACCCTGGCTGGCCATATCACGATCGGAGATCATGCCATCGTGGGCGGACTCGTCGGCATCCACCAGTTCGTCCGCGTCGGGGCCCATAGCATGATCGGAGGCTGCTCGGCAGTCGGTCAGGACGTCCCGCCGTTCATGCGGGCGGCCGGCGGGTATCGCGCCCGGCTGTTCGGGGTGAACACCATCGGGCTCAAACGCCAGGGCTTCTCGGAAGACCGCATCCGGCGGCTCAAACAGGTCTATATGACGCTCTTCCGCTCGGACCTGCGGCTGGCCGAAGCGGTCAAGAAGGTCCGGGACGAGTGCGGCACGTCCGAGGATGTCCAGGTCCTGCTGAAGTTTTTGGATGGCACGAAGCGCGGCATCTGCAAGGGCTCGGATGAACGCGAGGAGGAGTGAGCCGACGTGAGAACGGCCTCCGACCGATCGGCAGGGGCGAAGATGCCGGACGCACGGACAGAATGGATCGGCTTGATCGCCGGCAACGGGCGCTTCCCGCTCCTGTTTGCAGAGAACGCGCGGCGGCTTGGCTACCGCGTCTCAGCCGTGGCCTTGACCGGGGAGGCCGACCCCGCGCTGGAGAAGGTCGTGGACCGGATCCATTGGATTGCGCTGGGCCAGCTCCAGCGGCTGATCAAAGCCTTCAAGCAGGACGGCGTGCGCCAGGCCGTCATGGTCGGCAGCGTCAAGAAGACGCATCTCTTCTCCGACATCCGCCCCGATCTGCGCTCGCTCGCGCTGCTGCGCCGCGTGTCCGTCCGCAAGGACGACACGCTGTTGCGCGCCATCGCGTCCGAGCTGGAGGACGAGGGCATCCGCATCCGGGAATCCACCTTTGGACTCGACGGGTTGCTGGTCGAAGAGGGCACGCTCACCCGCCGGGCGCCCACCAAACGGGAATGGCGGGACATCGAGTTCGGGTGGGAGATGGCCGGGACGGTGGGCCGTCTGGACATCGGCCAGTGCGTGGTGGTGAAGGACCAGGTCGTCGTGGCCGTGGAGGCGGTGGAGGGCACGGATGAGGCAGTCCGGCGCGGGGGCAAGCTGGCGCGATCGGGCGCCGTTGTGGTCAAGCGCTTCAAGCCGCAACAGGATCGGCGCTTCGACCTGCCGGCGATCGGGCCGGGGACCATCCGCGCAATGGCCGACTGTGGCGCGGCGGTGATGGCCATTGAAGCGGGCCGGGCGGTGTTCCTGGACAGAGAGGAGGCCATCGCGGCCGCCGATGAAGCCGGCATTGCCGTCGTGGGAGTTACTGATAAGAACGTTAAACGTTAAGTAGTTGGGTGGTTGTGTGGTCAAGTCGTCCGTTTAACGAATAACGGTAGTAACGGGAGCTATGAAGAAAATTAGAGTCGGCGTCATCGGCGTCGGATCACTCGGCCAGCATCATGCCCGGGTCTTTGCGGAACTGACCGGAGCCCGGCTCGTAGGCGTCGCGGATGTGGACCGGGCGCGGGCGGTTGCTATTGCCGGCCGGCATGGCTGCCGAGCCGTGACCGATTACCGCGAGCTACTGCCCGACGTGGAGGCCGTGAGCGTCGTGACGCCGACGCTCCTGCACCACGTGATCGCGCGGGCTTGTCTGGAGGCTGGGCGCCATGTGCTGGTGGAGAAGCCGCTGGCGGCGA
>VBOF01000038.1 GCA_005877855.1 Nitrospirota bacterium
ACCTGATCCCGGATGATTGAACTGATCTCTTCCGCCTTGATCTGCATGCGTGCTGCTCCTTAGGCTCTAGCGTGCGGTTACGTTCGTGTGAGGATAGACCGCAGACGTTCCAGTTGCCCGCGGACCGTTCCGTCGTACACCCGGCTGCCGAAGCGAATCTCCAGCCCGCTGATCACGTCGGGATCAACCTGGACCGCCAAGTCGACCTGGCCGCGCGTCGCCTGCTCGAGCCGCTTCCGGATCGCGGCTTGTTGCGCATTGGAAAGCGGCCGGGCGGCTACGACCTGGACCGCCTTGCGATTGGAGGCCTGGTCGGCGAGCTTGCCGAAGGCGTCGCTGATCTCCCGGATGAAGACGATGCGGTTCTTGCGGACGACGTGGGCAAGGAACCGGCTGGTGATCGGCGGGCACCCGGCCTGGGCCGCCACCTGATTGACGACAGCGGCCTTCTCCTCCTTGGTAAAGACCGGACTCAACAGCAGGGCGCGGAACTCACGGGAGACGGCGAAGGCTTCGGCCAACAGACGGAGCGCCGCGGCGGTCGGGCCGATCCCGGACGGATCCTGTAAGTCGAACAGAGCCTTCGCGTATCGCCGTGCAACCGCCGTCTGGACCACTTGTCAGTAACCGCCTTGCTGGTGTCAGTTCGTGCTGGCAGGCTGACTCAAGGGAGGCGCACCATAACACGAAAGCCCAATGCTGTCAAGCAGTTCGCCCCGTTTCAGTCCGCACGGCGTCCGGCTTCGATGATCCCGCCGCCCAGCACCCGGTCTCCCTGATAAAAGACCGCAGACTGCCCTGGGCTGAGGGCCCGCTGGGGCGAGTCAAACTCGACGCGCAGCCGCCCGCCCCCCAGCGGCCAGATCGTGGCCGGAGCCGCCGGGCTCGCGTAGCGGACCTTGACCTCGGCGCGAACCGGTTCGGCCAGCCCATCCACGCTCAGGAGGTTGAGATCGCCGACGAGGCAGGAGGACTCCAGCAGATCTTCCTCAGGACCTACCACGACGGTATTGCTGGCGGCGTTCACGCGCACGACGTAGAGGCGCTGCGCCGCCGCGAGCCCAAGCCCGCGTCGCTGGCCCGGAGTATAGAACGGCACTCCGCGATGTACACCCACCACCCCCCCATCCGTGCCGACGAACGGCCCTGGCCGCGCGGCTTGCGGGGCCTGCTCCTCCAGGAAACTGCGATAGTCACCCTTCGTCACGAAGCAGATCTCCTGGCTCTCCTTGACCTCGTCCGCCGGCAGTCCGATCGCTTCCGCCTTGGGCCACACGTCCTCCTTGCGCATGCCGCCGACGGGAAAGTGGATGCGAGGCAGCCATGCTCGGTTCAGGCGGTACAGGAAATAGCTCTGGTCCTTCCTGGGATCCCCTCCCTTATGCAAGTGCGGCCGCCCCGTGTCGTCCGGCAGGAGCCGCGCATAGTGGCCTGTGGCCACGTAGTCCGCCCCCAGGTCCCGTGCGGCCTCCATGAGGCATCCGAACTTCACCCGCTCGTTGCACCGCACGCAGGGGTTCGGCGTCAGGCCCGCCGCGTAGCCATCGATGAAGTCCTGCACGACCGCCGAGCGGAAGCGATCCCGGACGTCGAGGACCTGATGCGGAATGCCCAACTGCTGGGCCACAAAGCGGGCGATGCCGATCTTGCAACAGCCCCGCTCCTGCCACTTCTTCGAGGTCGTCGCATCGCCCTCAGGCTCCCATGTCTGAAGCGTGACTCCCTGGACCTGATAGCCCTGCTCCACGAGGATCGCCGCGGCGACGGCGCTGTCCACCCCGCCCGACATGCCAACCACAACCGTCTTCTTCATCGTTACCGAGCCCCGCCCCGTTGCGAGACGGGGACCTTCGCCGCATGCGGCGCGGCCTTTCGCGGCTCTTCCACGGCTCTACTCTTGGCCCGCCCTTCCGCCTCGCAGGTCCCGTGCAACTGCACCCCTTCTTCCACTTTCAGAAAGGGCGTCTTCAGGTCGCCGTTCAGCACAGCGGACGGGAGGAGTTGCACCCGTTCGGTCGCCGTTAAGTTCCCGTTGATCGTCCCGCCGCTGACGATTGTGCCAGCGCTGATGTCGCCCTCAATCACCGCATGCTCGCCGAGGATCACAGTGCCCTTAGAATAGATGGCGCCAGACACCATGCCGTCGATGCGAACCGTACCCTCGAAGGTCAAGGTTCCCTTGAACTCGAACCCCCGCGCCAAGAAGGTGAACGTCTCCTCCCCGGCCAGCTCGAACTCTTTGTGCTTGCTGGTCGATCCGAACATGCTGTCCAAGAGTCTAGCTTAGGCGCCGCGCATCCGTGCGACGCTGGTCAGTTGTTGCTGGGCTACCTCGCGCCCCCCGTCCAGGGCCTTGATCTCTCCCCGTCCTGCCACATCGCACATCCCGTACAAGTGGACCCCTTCCTCGATGGAGAGCAGGGGGGTCTTGATAGTCCCCGTCACGACCCCGGCGGACAAGAGTTGGACCTTCTCGGACGCAACGATGTTCCCGTTGATGTGGCCCCCGCTGACCACAACATCGGCGCTGATGTCGCCCTCGATCACCGCATGCTCGCCGACCATCAGCGTGCCTTTCGTATGGATCTCTCCTTCCAGCCGGCCATCGATGCGAATCGTTCCTTCGAAGTGGATGATCCCCTTGAACTGCGCCCCCTTGCCGAGGAAGGTGAACGGCTCGTCGCCGTTCATTGTGTACACGTTGCCCTTCTCGCGTTTTGACCACATAGATGTTCTCCTCTACCCAGCCCTGCCTAGCCCACCGTCTTCATCGTGGAGCTGACGCGGATGGGCGTGACAGAACCGCCAGCGGGCGCCCTGCTCGCCTCAGGCTGCTCCGCCTTGGCCATCTCTAGGCTTCCGTTGAAGAGCACACCTTCTTCGATCGAGAGCAACGGCGCCTTGACCGACCCGTTCAAGACGGCCGGCGCCTGCAGCCTGACCTTGCCGGACGCGGTGATGTCGCCGGTGATCTTGCCGCGGCTGATCACTGTGCCGGCGGTAACTTGGGCTGTGATGACCGCATCCTGCCCGACGAGCAGCACCCCCTCCGTGTGGATTTCCCCATCCAGCCGGCCATCGATGCGGACCGTGCCGTTGTATGTGATCACGCCTTTGAACTCGACCCCGCGCCCCACAAAGGCGATCACTTCGTCTTCCCTTGCCTCGGGGTCCTGCCCTTCCAGTTCCGCGTTCTGCTTTTCCGCCATCTCACCCTTTTTCCACATCGCAGACCTCCTTATGCTAGAGAACCTGAGTTAAAACCCACACCGTTATCCCATGATCAGGTCAATAACCCGCTCCAGGTCAGCCGGCGAATAATACTCAATGACTATTTTCCCTCCTGTTTTCCCCTCGATCAGACGCACCTTGCTTCCCAGCCGCCGCGCCATCCGCTCCTCGATCTCGCTGGGACGGCGGCCCTTGCGCGGTTGGGCCGAGCGGACTGCGCCGTGGTTGGACCGCAATAACCGTTCGAGGTCCCGCACCGACAGACGTTCCATCACGGCGCGTCGCCCCAGGCGGACCTGCTGGTCCGGATCGGAAACGGCCAGCAGAACCTTCGCATGCCCCAGGGACAACTGGTCGTTCTCGACCCACGCCTGCACCTCCGATTGGAGCGCCAGGAGCCGCACGGTGTTGGCGATCGACGAGCGCTCCTTGCCGAGTTGCTTGGCGACCGCCTCCTGCGTGAGCCCGAACTCCTTGATGAGGCGCTGGTAGGCCCGCGCAGCCTCCATCGCATTGAGATCCTTGCGCTGGAGGTTTTCGATCAGCGCCATCTCCATCGCCTCGGCATCCGTGGCCAAGCGAACGATGGCCGGAATTTTTTTCAGGCCCGCCACTTTGGCCGCGCGCCAGCGGCGCTCACCAGCGATCACCTCGTAGCCGCCGTCCCCCAGTCGCCGGACCAGGATCGGCTGCAGCACGCCTTTCGCCTTGACCGAGTTGGCCAGCTCTTCGAGCTCGGCCGCGTTGATGGCGCGGCGCGGCTGGAAGGGGTTGGGCGAGACGAGCGAGAGCGGAATCTCCTCGATCTCATCCCGCCCCGCAGTGGCAACGGGAATCAGCGTGTGCAGGCCTCTACCAAGCGCCTTTTTTTGCATGGGCCACCACTTCCTTGGCCAGGCTCAGGTACGCCTGCGCCCCGGAGGACGCGACGTCGTACATGAGCACCGGAGCCCCGTGGCTTGGCGCCTCCGCCAGCCTGATGTTGCGGGGAATCACGGTTTTGAACATCGAGTCCGAAAAATGCTTACGTATCTCCTCGGCTACCTGGCAGTGCAGGCTGTTCCTCCCGTCAAACAAGGTTACGAGGATGCCTTCCACGACCAGCGCCTTATTCAAGGACCGGCGCACCATCTCAACGGTCTGCATCAACCGCCCGAGTCCCTCCATCGCGTAGAACTCGCACTGGACAGGGACCAGCAGACTATGGGCAGCCACCAGAGCGTTCACGGTCAGGAGCCCCAACGCCGGCGGACAATCCACCAGCACGAATTCGTATTGGCTGGCCGCATCCCCAAGGGCGTGCCTCAGGATTAACTCCCGGTTCTCCACAGTGGCCAGCTCGACTTCCGCCGCAGCCAGGTCCGCTTCGGAGGGGACCACGTCAAGGCGAGGAACGGTTGCCTTCACCAGCGCTTCCGAGACCTTACGACCTCGGACCATGACGTCGTAAGTCGAAAGCGCGATGCCCTCCGGGTCGACCCCGATGCCGCTTGTGGCATTGGCCTGCGGGTCCAGGTCCACCAGGAGGACCGTCCGTTCCGCCACCGCCAAGGACGCCGCGAGGTTGATAGCGGTCGTCGTCTTGCCGACCCCACCCTTCTGATTGGCGATGGCGATGATCCGCCCCATCGAAGAGGCCCATGCTAGCAACTGAGCGCGAAGGTGTCAACGAAAGGATGGATCGGAGCGTTCCACGTGGAACATTGTTGCATGGAGAAAACCACGAGCGGGCCCTGTCATCGAGCCACCGGGGCACCCGTTGCTCTTTGACCGGGTCCTGGCCCCGCATAACCCAGCGCAGCCGGGGAACCCGTTGCTCTCGGAGTGGGTCCTGTCGACGAGCAGCCCCGCTGAGCCGGGAACCCGTTGCTCCTTCCTTTGCAACGGGTGGCTTCGGCGTTGCAGCCACGCGGACTCGCCTGTAGGCTCTCTGGCTCATCGGGGCGCCCCGCTCGGCACCACCCACTCCAACTGCAACGGGTCGAGACGCCGTTGAGGCCACGCAGCCCCGGCTGTACGCCCTGCGCTGGGCACCCGTTGCATTCCCAGAGCAACGGGTAACCCGGGCGCCCATGCGGTGTCACCCGCTCGATTGCAAGGGGTCAAAGCTTGCGCGGCAGACCGGCAAGCCACAGTCGCTGTGCTCCGCCGGCCCCACGCGGCACCACCCGCGAGAAAGGAATGGTACGTCTCGTCTGATTAGCTCCCTGGGGAGGGGGCGAGGAGGGTCAGGGTGCGAGGATCGTTCGTGAAGGGAAGCGTGAAGGACGCTTGCCGGACGAGCCGGTACCCAGGCGGGACGGCCTCCAGGGGATTGGCTCGAAACAGCAGCACCGTGCCATGGGGGGCCAGCAACCGGGGAGCTTCGGCTAAGACCAGTTCCGGTTTCACCGCGCGGGTCGTCACGATGTCGAATGGCCCAGCCTGACCCGGTTTGAGGTCCTCGATCCGGACGATCAGGACCGATACGCCGGTCACCCCCAACAGGCCGATTATATGATGGAGAAATGCTGCCTTCTTCTGGGAGGGTTCGAGCAGGGTGACCGCCAATTCCGGATCGTACAGTTTCAGCACCAACCCGGGAAACCCCGCGCCCGTGCCGACATCCAGGACGCGGCGCCCTGGCCCCGGTTGGATCAGCCCAGGACCGACCTTGAGGACCTTGCAGGCGGCGAGCGAGTCGAGGAAGTGCTTGGGAATAATGTCGGCTTCCTCGGCTAGCCCGGTGAGGTTGACCTTGGCATTCCAGCGCACCAGCTCCTGGAGATAGAGGACCAGTCTCGCGACCGTATGGGGGGACAGGGGAACGCCCAGTCGAAGTCCCCCCTCCATCAGGGCAGAAGCTGGCGAGGGCGCCTGGTCAGGAGCCGGCGGACTAGGGGGCATGTTCCACATGGAACATTACTGTAGGGGCGGTTCGCGAACCACCCCTACGCGCCGGGACCGCTCTAGCGCGACCTGGAGGAGAGAGATAGCCGCAGGGGTCACCCCCTCGATCCGTGAGGCCTGCCCGAGAGAGTGGGGGCGGACTCTCTGGAGTTTCTCCAGGACCTCCCTCGAGAACCCCTTGACGGAAATGTAGTCAAAATCAGGAGGGATTCTGCGTGACTCCAGCCTCTTGAAGTTATCCACATCATGGGATTGACGGTGGATATATCCTTCGTACTTGGCCTGGATCTCGACCTGCTCTTGGACGGCGGCGTCCGGGTGACCTTCCACTGCGGCCAGCCCGATCACTGCCCTGTAGTCCAGTTCGGGGCGCCGCAGGAGGCCCTCAAGGGTGAGGGATCCGCCTGGGCTTTCCAGCCCCAGGGCCTGGGCGCGAGCCAGGAACTCAGGTGTCAGCTTGGGGCGGGTCTTTCGGAACCGCTCCCGCTCCCGGGCGATGGCGTCCCGTTTCTCGCAGAACATCCGGTATCCGTCCTCCGGGATCAGCCCCAACCGGTAGCCGGTGTCCGTCAATCGCAGGTCGGCATTATCCTGGCGCAAGAGCAGACGGTATTCGGCCCGCGAGGTAAACATGCGGTACGGTTCGCGGGCGTCCTTGGTGATGAGATCGTCGATCAGCACCCCGATGTAGGCGTCCGAGCGGTCCAGCATGCAGGGCGCCTCGCCACGGATTTTGAGAACGGCGTTGATGCCGGCCATGAGCCCCTGCGCGCCCGCCTCTTCGTATCCAGACGTGCCGTTGATCTGACCGGCGTGGTAGAGCCCTTCGACCAGCTTCGTCTCCATCGTGGGATGAAGCTGGCGCGGCGGGAAGTAGTCATACTCCACGGCGTACCCAGGCTTGAGCATTCTGGCTCTCTCCAGTCCCGGGATGGTCTTCAGGAAGGCAGCCTGCACGTCCACCGGCAGGCTCGTCGAGATGCCGTTCGGGTAAAACTCATTCGTGTCCAGTCCTTCCGGTTCGATAAAGATCTGGTGGCGGGGCTTGTCGGCGAACCGCACCACCTTGTCCTCGATCGACGGGCAGTAGCGCGGACCAGTGCCCTCGATCACGCCGGTGAACAACGGCGAGCGGTCCAGGTTGTCCTGGATGAGGCGGTGCGTCTCGGCATTCGTGTATGTGAGATGGCAGCAGACCTGCGGCATCGGGATCCGCCCCGTGCGGAACGAGAACGGCGTCGGAGGGTCGTCGCCCGGTTGCGGGGTCAGGACCGCGAAGTCGATGGTCTCCCGGTCCAGACGGGGCGGGGTGCCGGTCTTGAGCCGCCCCACCGCGAAGCCGAAGTCGCGCATGCAGTCGGAGAGGTGCTCGGCCGCGTCCTCACCGGCCCGTCCGGCAGGGAAGTGGTTTAACCCTACGTGAATTAATCCCTTAAGGAAAGTACCTGTTGTCAGGATGACGGCCTTGGCGGCGAGCCGGGCCCCCGTGCCGGTGACGACCCCGCAGACCCGCCCGCCGACCGTCTCGATCCGATTCACGGTCCCCCGGTGGATCATGAGGCCTGCCTGCGCGCGCAGCGTGGCCTGCATCGCCAGACGGTACTGCTTCTTGTCGCACTGCGCCCGCAGCGAGCGCACGGCCGGCCCGTTCCGCGTGTTGAGCATGCGGAACTGGATGCCGGTCTTGTCGGTGTTGCGACCCATCTCGCCGCCCAGCGCGTCGATCTCCTTCACGAGGTGGCCCTTCGCGATGCCGCCGATCGCGGGATTGCAGGACATCTGCGCGATCTTGTCCCCATCCATCGTGAGCAGGGCCGTGCGCGCGCCCATGCGGGCCGCGGCCAACGCGGCCTCGCAGCCGGCATGGCCGCCGCCGACTACGATCACGTCGAAACGGTCGTCGTGCGTCCGGATGATCATTTCCCGATGCAGAACTCCCTGAAGATGCGATCGAGGATGTCGTCCGTCGTCGTCTCGCCGATGATTTCACCGATCGCGTTGATGGCCACCCGCAGGTCCGCCGCGATGCACTCGGCCGCCATGTGCCGCTGA
>VBOF01000039.1 GCA_005877855.1 Nitrospirota bacterium
GGAATCGCCGCGCAGTTCATCTTGACGAAGGTCCGCTCGCGACGCTTACTCAGGTTGTGGATCGCGCGAGCGATGAGCTCCTTGCCTGTGCCGGTCTCGCCCTGAATCAGCGCAGTGGAGTCGGTCGGCGCGACGGTCTCCACTTGCTTGAGAATACGCTTCAATGCTGCGCTCTCCCCGATGATCTCCTCGAAGTTGTACTCGGTGCGGATTTCGTCCTCGAGGTAGAGTTTCTCGCGCCGCAGCTCCTGGGTCATCCGTTCTTGCTCAGTCACATCCATGCAAGCGCCGACGAAACCTGTGACCACACCGTTTTCGCGCACTGGAGTACCAACCTCACGTACAAAGCGAAGCTCGCCGTCAGGTCGGATGATGCGGTACTTGACGTCATAGCCTTGACCTTCCGACACCAGTTTTTTTTCAGCTTCCTCGATGAGCTTGCGGTCTTCGGGGTGGTATATACGCAGAAAGTCCGCGAGAGTCGGATTTCCCTTTGCCGGGTCTAACCCGAAGATGTTAAACACCTCCCGTGAATAGTAATTGTGGGTTTCAGAGGGATCCCACGCCCAGCTTCCCACCCCGGTGAGCCGCTGCGCTTGGGTGAGGTAGGCTTCTTCACGCGTGAGCTTGTCTTTCAACTCGGTGATCTGCTGATAGGCGAGCGCGTTCTCAACCGCGATCGCGATCTGGTTGGCCACTTGGCTGAGCAAATCGACATCGTCCTGGCTAAAGGCGCCAGGATTAAGGCTGGCGATGTTGAGTGACCCCAACAACCGGTTATGTGATTTGAGCGGCACGCAGCAGCCGGATTTCACGCCCTCCGCGAGCAGGAGCCGACCAACGTCGGATTGTAATCGTTTGAGATCGCCATCATCGAACAGCGCCGGCTTGCCCGTCCTGATGGCGGGACCCGCAGGCGTGCTGTCGACAGGGCCCACGAGGCCTTCTTTGAGCAAGCCTTTGCCACTCGAACTCTCCACCAGGGCATGCCGACGAACGACCTCATTCTCAGGATCGTAGAGGTAGAGGCTAGCAAGCACATGCGGGATCACCCGACGGAGGGATGCCGTCGTCGCCGCAAACACGTCCCGGAGATCTAGGCGAGAGACCACTGCATTGTTCACTTCGAGCAGCAGGCGCAGGCGGTCGCGCTCATGCGTCAATTGTTGCTGGTAGCCCTGGACGCTCTGAGAGTTCAGCGCGTTGTCCACGGCGACCGCCACCTGTCTGGCCACCTGTTGTAGGAATTCCAGATCGGCATCACTGTATGCGGCTTCTTGCAGGCTTCCGAGTCCAAGCGCACCCAACCGTCGCTGTGCGGTGGTCAGTGGTACCGCGCAGAAAGACTTCACCCCTAGCTCAAGCATGCAGGGCGTGACTTTAGGAAAACGCGTCTCCTCCTCGACCCGTGGAATCACCAGGGGCTGCTGCGTGTGCCACACCCATCCGCCTGGAGATTCGTCTACGGGCAATTCGCTGCAAGGCGGCAGATCGCCGGCTTGTGGGGTTTCCAAGACATGCAGCCGCATGGCATGCCGCTCCGGATCATAGAGCAGCAACCGCATGTGTTCGAAGTTGACCACGCGATGCAGTCGCTGGGCGAGGTCCTGACAGAGCCCCGTCAGATCCCGGTGGACGGAAATCGCCTCCGAGACCTCCAACAGGGCTTGGTACTGCTCCGTCAGAGTGTCGCAGGGGGATGCGGAATGCCGATCCATGGGCGCTAAGTATGCCCGATTACAGCGGTGTCCTCAAGGGGCATAAAGTGATTTCTTGGCCGCTCGCCGGGCCAGCAGGAGCCGCAGCTCCCCTTTCATGCGGTCGGCGGGCAGGTGCACGCGGTCACCATGGCCCGGCAGGACCCACTCGAAGGGATACTCAAGCAGCCTTTCAGCCGAGCGGCGCAAAGCAGACTCCTTCCAGACATAGACAGTGGCCAGGCGCAGGCCGTTGATCTCCCGGTCCCACGCCATGTGATCGCCGGTGAAAAGATACCGGTTCCGATACAGCAGCGCCATGCTGCCGTCGGTGTGCCCGGGGACCGGAATGATCCGGAAGTCCGGCGACGTCTCTACCGTGTCCAGGCCGTCAACAATCCATTCGGCGTCCGGCTGGGCGTCCGCATCGGCACGATGGATGATCCGCTTCGCGCCGAAGTGTTTCGCATAGCGAGGCGCATCGCCGATGTCGTCCTCGTGCGTCAAGAAGATGTACGCGATCCCGCCAAACCGCTCGAACGCGTCCACCAATTTCTTCATGTAGCGGGGCGCATCAACCAGCCAGTTGCCGCCTGGGTGTCGGATGAAATAACTGTTCGCGCCGAAGGACTTCTCGGAGTTGAAGCCGTTGTAGTAGACATGGTGTTCGATCAGCATCGGGAAGCTCTCGGTGGCCGCACGCATGATGGCCTTTTCCGGCACAAGGGCACCGATCGACCCGACGGGACAGGCCAGGAGCGCCTGGTAGGCCTGGTAGCGTTCGGCCTCGCTCTCCGGCTGGCGATAGACGGACGAGTACTCGCCGTTCTCGACGAACGACTTCGGCGCCAATTGCCGGCAGGTGTCGCAGTTGATGCAGGTGGCATCCACGAAGAAGTTGCCGGCAATGTTGGTGGGAAGGCGCTTGGTGGCATCAGCCATTCTCCTATGATACTCCCTCGCCGTTGGTTGGGCCACTAACCTGTTAGAATGGTGGTATGGAAGAAGCGCTGACGTTCACGGACCCTGCGGGGCACAAGGTCGCGGGAATCCTGGCGACGCCGGTGGAAAAGACGGACCGCATGGCCGTGCTCTGTCACGGCTTCCTTTCCAACAAGAACAGCAAGACCAACCAGGCTTTGACAGCCTTGCTGCCGCCGCAGGGCATCGGCACGTTCCGGTTCGATTTCTTCGGCCAGGGCGAGAGTGAGGGGCCGTTTGAGCGGATCACCGTCTCTCTGGCTGTAGGTCAAGCCTTGGCGGGGTTGGACCTGATGAGTTCGAAAGGCTATCGAAAGCTGGCGTTGGTGGGATCGAGCTTCGGCGGATTGGTGGCGCTTCTCGCCGCCGCACAACGTCCGCGTATTGCGTGCATGGCATTGAAGTGCCCCGTGCCGGACTTTCCGGAGATGCTGAACTTAGAATTCGGCGAGACCGGGATGGCCCAATGGAAGGCGACCGACACGATCCCCAACGTGGTCCCCGGCGGAAGCGGGCGCATCAAGCTTTCGTACGCGTTCTACGAGGACAGCCTGTGCCACAACGGCTTCGACGCGGCGAAAGTGATCACGGCGCCCAGCGTCATCGTCCAAGGCGCTCACGATGAATACGTGCCGCCTCGTCAGATCCTGAAGCTGTCGGAGTCGCTGGGAGGCCCGAACTCTGTGGCGTGGCTGCCCGACGCCGATCACCACTTCTCCAGACCGGAGGACTTTCAGAGGATGACGACCCTGCTGAGCAACTGGGTCGCCGATCACCTGAACGCTCCCTGCGGCTTCGGCTTCGGATAGATCCTCTTATGCTGCGACTGCTATTCCAAAACCTGGAGCAGACTCTCGGTCCAGCCCTCTCGCAGGTCTCATTGTTCTTTTACTATGGCGGGCTGACCCTCCTGGTATTCGTGGCGCTGGTGCCGGTGTGGCGGGTCTGGATAGAGGATGTGACCGCGGGCATGGGGATCGAACGGCGATGGGTGATGACCTGCTCTAACTGCGGGAAGCTAACGATCGTCGCAGGCCGCAGGTGCGGCATTTGCGAATGGGACCTCGACATTCCAGTAATCGTGCGCCTCTGGACGTTTTTCACGGGAAGAGGTGAAGGGACAGTGACACGGCGCCTCAGGTGGTGGATCCACCTTCTCGGGGGCGTCACCTTCCTCCTCCTCTCGATCTGGATCGTGACCTCCACAGAAGGGCTGGCCCCGCAAGGATCGTTGCATCGGCTCTTTTTAGGCTTCTCGTTTGTCGCTCTGGCGATGTTCGGCTGGCTAGCCGGGCGTGCCCTACGGATTGGGCAGCAAGGGGTGCTGGCTCGCGTTGGCGACGCGGCGATGGCGCTGACGGCAATTGGGGCAATGGCCGTCGCTCTGTTTCTGACCGATGCTGTAAGACACACGAAGGAAGTCCCGCTTGCTCGGTTCGACACGATCGCCAACGCCGCCAGAATTGGTGAACGCGTCCTCCCTCTTCCACAAGGGGAGATCGGATTCAACTACCTCCAACTGGACCAGGAGAACCTGGGGTATCATCGGATCATTGCGTTGGGCTTCTCAGGCAGTGAGCGCATGCCGCTTCAGCGGAACGCGCTGAAAGAGCAGATCATCAGGCATCTTCGCAAGCATGCGGCCGGCTACACGGCTCGCGGACTCACGGTCCGCTTGCGCACTGACCGTCTCCAAATTGTGCCGGGTCAGTCCTACGAGGTGATCGAGCGGGAAGGGCAAGTGCTGCTGCGAAGCGTAGCCAGTAGGTAAGGGAAGATCAAGGAGCCGCTGCTCCTGGGGAAGACGGCAGGGCATGGGCCTTAGGCCGAGGTGTTGGGTCCAGCCTTCTTACCCGCTCGATCGCTGGTTCGTCTACAAACGGCTCGTACCGCCTGAGAGCCAGTGTTAGTGTGTCCCCCTGCTGAACCAGGAGGTCAATCTCTGCCACCTTTTTCTTAAAAGTTACGAGGAACGACCCCTGACTAGTCTGGACCGTCAGAAGAAGGCGATCCCCCTCTCGCAGTTTCCGCACGACTTCTCCGTCAATGGTTTCAGCTTTTTTTATCCGAAACGCTTCGTGCAGATAGGGACCGGCCACGTCCGGAGCAAAGATCGTCCCAACAACGCCGAGCGCAATCCCGACCAACAGGATGAGAAAGACCAGCCAGGGCTTCATGATGGGCCTCCTTCTCCCGAGAGTCTCTCATGCCTCCGCTCGGCACTTCCGACGCACGGGGGATGCGGTATTAAGGCAACCGCTTCCAAGTATTCAGATGAAAATTGGGAGAGTCAAGCTTTCTAAGTGCGGGGTCTGCAGGTTACTAACGAAGCTAGGCCACCCTGCGGGACGCTCTCAAGCGTGGCTTGGGTCAATCAAGGAAAGGTGTGGGGGCGCTCGAACCAGAGGCCCTGGACCGGTTTAAGGGGCAGGTCAAATCTGCTCAGAGCACAAATTTCACCCCGACGAAATACAAACCGTTCCGTCCAAATGGCACCGGGCGTTTCCAGCGCACTTCGGCCAGGGTCGGCGTCCCGGCCACCACAGCCGGCATGGGGAACTCGACGCGCAGCACCTGGTCAATTGCCGGCTCCCAATCTGTCAGCAAACACATGCCCCCGCTCCCGACGTTGATGGTGAGGCCGGTCCTTGGCCGGCCTCCCATGCTCCCCGCCTCGCTGATGGCTGCGCGAGGTTCGTAGGGCACGGGACGCATGAGCGGGAATCGGTCTCCCCGCGCCGATTCATCCCCGAACATCGAACTGGGCCACTTCGAACCCGTCGTCATGCTCCCTAGCCTGGTGAGGAACAGGAAACACTAGCCGGCGAATGAAAGGAAAGCTACAGGCTAGGCCATCCATCGGGACCTGTCAAGGGGGACCTAACGGCCTACACCCTGAGCAGCCAGATGAATTCCACCGAGACGAACAGGTTGTTGATCGCATGGCCGAGGATCGCCGGCAGGAGGCTGCGCGTCCGCTCGTAGGCCAGCGCCCACAGGATCCCGCTCCAGAAGACCGACGCGAACCCAATCACCCCGTAGCCGTGGACCAGCGCGAAGAAGGCCGCACTCACCCCGATCGCCGGCCACACGCCGATCGCCATCCGTAGGGTGGCGTAGAGCACGCCGCGGAACGCCAGTTCCTCGATCAGCGGCGCCCAGACGATGCTATCGAGGAGTTCGCAGGTGACGAGCCATGACGGTCCCCACAGCAGGTTTTCCAAAAGCCCGTCCGCCCAATGGGCCTTGATGTGGAGAGCATTGCTGCCGACGGTGATCAACACCTCTCCGAGCACCGACAGGGTGATGATCACCAGGGTCGCCCCGACGATCCGCGCCGCCCCCCCCGGCCGCAGTTTCAACCCGAAGGCTAGCGGCAACGACAACCCACGGAGCGAGAAGTACCGGAGAGTCCACCAGACCATCGGCACGCCCGCCGTCAGCGTCGAGATGCCTGCGAAGAGAGACTCTTTCGGCAGCAGGAAGGTCGTCGCCAGGCCGATGAGAAGAAAACCGACTACCCCCCGCACGAAGAGCCCGAGACCGTCCTGTGGCGACCAGAGGGGAGGCAAGGGCGCGTCCCCGACCACTAACGAGAGGCGCCTCGTGAGAACCCTGCCCAGAACCACTGTGCCGACTACCAGCAGGGCCAGCTGCCCCAGAATCAAGC
>VBOF01000040.1 GCA_005877855.1 Nitrospirota bacterium
CGGCCGGTCGAGCGACTCAGCGAGAGCAACTACTTCTTCAAGATGAGCCAGTACCAGAACCGGCTGGTCAAACACATCGAGGCTCATCCTGACTTCATCCGCCCGCGGTCGCGCAGCAACGAGGTGCTGGGGTTCCTTCAGAAGCCGTTGGAGGACCTCTCCATCTCTCGCCCCACATCACGCCTGGCCTGGGGGATCCCTCTCCCGTTTGATGCCAACTACGTCACCTACGTGTGGTTCGATGCGCTGGTGAACTACATCTCGGCGCTGGAATACCTGCGCCCGTCGGCGTCCTTCGACCGGTACTGGCCGGCTACTATCCACCTCGTCGGCAAGGACATCCTGACGACGCACGCCGTGTACTGGTCCACAATGCTCATGGCTCTGGAGTTGCCGCTGCCAAAGACCATCTTCGCCCACGGCTGGTGGACGGCGAACGGCGAAAAGATGTCCAAAAGCCGGGGGAACGTGGTAGACCCGCACGCCGTCGTGGACGAATTCGGCGTGGATGCGTTCCGCTATTTCCTGCTGCGTGAGGTGCCATTCGGGCAGGACGGAGATTTTTCCCGAGAGGCCTTGATCGGCCGGATCAATACGGACCTGGCGAACGATCTGGGCAACCTCCTAAACCGCAGCCTGACCATGATCGAGCGGTTCGCCAGAGGCATCGTGCCGGAACCGGAGAAGACGGTGAAGGCCGACCTGGACAAGCAACTGCAACGGACAGCCCTAGAGGTCTTGCCTGCAGTCGAGAGGCACCTCGGGAGTTTGGAGTTCAACCGGGCGCTGGAAGCCATCTGGAGCCTTGTCCAGCTCGGCAATCAGTACATCGACAAGAGCGCGCCCTGGACCCTAGCCAAGCAACCGGAAGACCAGCCACGGCTCAACACCGTGCTCTACAACGCGGCCGAGACGTTGCGATTCCTCTGTCTCGCCCTCTATCCCTTCATGCCGCAAGCGGCCGAGGAGATGAAGCGGCAGCTCGGGCTGGTGTTGAACTTTTCAAAACCGATGCTGTCCTCTGAGATCACCTGGGGCGGCGTGCTGCCAGGCACGGAGATCGCCAAAGGAAGCCCGCTGTTTCCGAGAATCGAGACGACCAAGACACAAGGAGATGCCCGCGTGACTCAAGACCAGCAGCCCGCTCCTTCACCAACAGATCAGATCACGATCGACGAGTTCAGAAAGGTCTCGTTGCGCGTCGGCCTTGTCATCACCGCCGAGCGCGTGCCGAAGTCCACCAGGCTCCTCAGACTACAAGTCGATATCGGAACCGAGCGGCGCCAGGTCGTGGCCGGCATCGGCTCGAAGTACGCGCCAGAAGACCTGGTGGGCAAGCGCGTCGTCGTGGTGGCAAACCTGAAGCCGGCCAAGCTCATGGGCGTCGAATCGCAGGGGATGGTGCTGGCAGTCGGCGAGGACGAAGTCACGACCCTGCTCACGACGATGGACGACGTCCCGCCGGGCTCGAAGATCAAGTAAGGAGACGCTCATGTTTATGCCAACGGGATTCCTGATCGCAGCGGTTATCGTAGTCATTCTGGCCTTCATGGCCCTCAAGGTCGTTCCCGAATACCAACGGCTCGTGGTCCTCCGGTTGGGCAAGGTGCTTGAACGACCGAAAGGGCCCGGCATCGTGATATTGATCCCGCTCGTCGACAAGGCCATGCGCGTGGACCTCCGGGAGAAGTACACCGAGATCCCTCACCAGACCTGCATCACGAAGGACAACGCGTCCATCTCCGTGGACTTTCTGATCTATTCGAAGGTCGTGGACCCGATCGCCAGTTTCGTCCAGGTTCAAGATTTCGACGCCGCGGCAGAAGGCATCGCAGTCACCACCCTCCGCGCGGTCGTCGGGGACATCGCGTTGGACGATGTGCTGGCGAAGCGGGAGGAGATCAACCACGTCCTCCAAACCAAGATGGATCAGGTGACGACGCGCTGGGGCGTGAAGATCACCACCGTGGAGATCCGCGAGATCACGCCGCCCAAGGATATCCTCGACGCAATGGGCCGCCAGATGTCGGCCGAACGGAGCCGCCGGGCGACGGTGACGGAAGCGGAAGGGACTAAGGCCGCGGCCATTACGGTCGCCGACGGCGAGAAACAGGCGGCCATTCTGAAGGCGGAGGGTGATCGCCAGGCCCGCATCCTGAACGCGGAAGGCGAGCGGCAGGCCGCGATTCTCAGAGCAGAGGGCTTCTCCCTGGCGCTGTCCAAGATCTTCGAGGTGGCCAAGGGCGTGGATGCGAAGACCATGAGCTTGCAATACCTGGACGCGCTCAAGACGCTCGGCAACAGCCCGGCGACCAAGTTCGTGCTACCCTTGGAGCTGACCTCGCTCCTCTCCGGCGTGATGGGAGACAGCCGGAAGGCTTTCACTTCGGAGAAGTCCTGAGCCATGAGCATCACACGGTGGTTGGAATATACAATCGACGTAGATCCCAAGAAGCCTGGTCGCCGCCAGGAGGTCTTCGACCTGAAGGCGATCGAAAGGGCGCTCGGCGCGCCCATCACCCACGTCTACTCAAACCAGATCCAGCCGGGCGCCACGGCCGGGATGCACTACCACAAAGTGCACCAGGTCGCGGTGTGGATGCGGGAGGGCGAGCTGGAGATGACGCTGGAGGATGTCAAGACGCACAAGCGCGAGGTGATCACGCTCCGGCCCGGCAACAAGCTGCTGCTGGTCCCGACCGAGATGTACCACGCGGCGGCCAACAAGACCGACAAGCCAGCGCTGGCCATTATGTTCGCCACCAGCATCCCCCGCGACCCCAATGACGATTGGCATTAAGAAGACTATGCTTGTCATTGCGAGCGAAGCGAAGCAATCTCCATTGGCTTTCAATCAAAAGGGTCGAGATTGCTTCGTCGCGAAACCCGCTCCTCGCAATGGGTATAAAGGTCATAGATTGTTGGTCTTTTGTTGATTTTCAAAGTAACTGCACCATTTCAAAAATTGAATCTTGTGTCTTTGACTCAAGCCGGCGTGCTGCCGGTAAGCCCGTTTGATTCTCGAATGCCACCCTTCCAGGGCGTTGGTGGTGGCGTGAATACCCGGGTCCATCAGGTAGTGGAACATGTCCGGCAACGCGTTGTTGATCAGGGCGAGGGTGCGCTTCAGATCAAAGTTGGCTTTGCGCTGCAGCGGCAGCGCCAGGACGAAGGCCCGGTGTCGCCCCAACCAGGCCTTGTAGGTGGACACGAAGCGATTGCGCTCCTTGACAGATCGGATGCTGGTGAGGCTCACCAGCAGCCAGCGAAGTTCCCGGCCGGCCTGGGTCCCAGGGTATGTCCTGAGCCATCGACAGCCCTCATGTTGGATGTGATACAGGCATCGCTGGATTCTGGCTCGGGGCCAGAGGGCCCCGATCGCCCTGAGAGCGGAGCGTTCTCCATCGGTGGTGATGGCCAGGGGCGCCAACCCGCGCTCTTGGAGCCCCTTCAGCCAGGGCAAGCTGGTTGCAAACCCTTCCTTGGGCACGTAGAGGTTCGAGAGGATGGTTTGATCAGCCGCATGCATGAGCGTCACCAGGCACCCGTCCTTATGGAAGTACGTGCCATCCAAGACCAGGTGCGTGAATGGGCGACAATCCTCGCACTCGGGCGGGGATTGCTCAAGCCAGTAGTTTTTGATCCGCTTGAGCTTGGCGGGGCTATGACCGGATAGGACTGAGAGTTGCCGGATGGAATAATGGTCCATGACCCAGAGCTTGAACCAATGTCGCTCCTGATGCCGTTTGTTCTTCCGGTTCTTCCGGATGAAGGTCTTGGAACACACGGAGCACCGGAATCGTTGCTTCCCATTGGGGCTTTGACCGAAGCGTTGCACACAGCCTGAACCACAAAAAGGACAATGCTTTTTTTCTCATCATGGAGTCCCTTTATCCAAGTGGTTTGATATTTGAACCGGTGAGTTGTCGTCATATCCTGCGTGGGCGAGCAGTTGCAACGCCATGACCAACAAAAAATCAACAATCCATGACCTTTATACCCGCAATGACACCGGAATGAATGGCTAGAATGTCCTGTTGACGGGGAGGGCGAGGGTGAAGTAGCGGCCTTTTTCTTCATAGAGGATGCGCTTCCGTAGGAGTTCACCCAAGGCCTGTTTAACCGTGGCCTCATCGTAGCCGGCCCCAGCCGCCCGGTCGTTCAACTCGCCCCTGACCTGCGCGAAGTACTTCGGTGCGTCGTTGCAGAACTCGATGATGGCGGCGTGCGGCCAGTCGTACCGCTGCTTGACGGGCTTGTCGGGCATGCGGCCGTCGAAGACCGTCACGAAGTCCATGGCCTTCGAGTAGTAGAGGAACGGCTTGTCATCCGTGGCGTGCAGGCGCTGCCACTCGTGCGTGAGCCGGGTCAGCTCCTCGATCAGGCTCGGGTCCACGCGCTTCTCGATCAGCTCGTACTCAAAGTCGTAAGCGATCTTGGTGAGGTCCACCCGGCGGGGATCGTAGACGTACTCGTAGGCGAGTCCCGGTCCGGTGATCCGGATGCCGTTCTGCTCCGGCCATTTCCAGTATGGGCTGAACCGCTCGATCCAGATCTCGCCCACGGCCTCGGGCGGCTGGAAGTGCAGGATCGAGGGGATTAAGTCGAGCTGCCGGCGGTAGTCCTCGTTGCTCTCTCCAGGGAAGCCCAGCAGGATGTTCCAGGCGAGGTGGATGTCGTAGTAGAGGCTCCACTTTAAGGTTTGGAGGTTCTGCAGGGGGCTCACGCCCTTTTTCATCTCGGTGAGCTGGTTCTGGCTCAAGCTTTCGATGCCCGGCTGCATGGACTTGACCCCGCCGTGCGCGAGGGTCTGGATCTGCCGCTTGCTGAGGTTGCTCTTGGTCTCGATGAACACTTCCAAATCAAGCCGCTCCGCGGCGAACTTCGCGAACAGCTCGTCCACGTACTTCATGTCGATGATGTTGTCCACGAAGCGGAACCGGGTGGTGTTGTAGCGGCTCGAGAGGACCGTGAACTCCTCAAAGACCTGCGCGGGGGCCTTGGCGCGAAACTCCATGCTCTGCGCGTTCAGCCCGCAGAACGTACAGTGGTGCTTCTCGCCCCACCAGCATCCGCGTGACGCCTCGTAGAGCAGAATGCGGTTGAGGCTCTGGGACCGCTGCGGGTCCAACTGATCAAGCAACTCGAAATAATCATCGTAGTCAGGCGGGCCGGTCTGGCGGAATTCGGTGAAGAGATGCGGGCTTGGCTTGAACCGGATGGCATTGTCCTTGCGATAGGCCACGCCGGCCGGCGGCTCTTCGTGCCCCTTGCCGTCCAGGAGCTGCCTCACCAGCGCCGGGAACGGCACTTCCCCTTCGCCCACCACCACGTAGTCGATCCAGGGCCAGGCCCGCAGGTGCTCCAGCCCCATCTCGCCGTCGTAGTTGGCGCCTCCGAACACGATCGTGACGGACGGGTAGAGATCCTTGATCAGTTTCGCCATCGTCAGGCTGGCGACGTTCTGATCAAACGTGGAAGTAAAGCCGACGATCGTGTATTGGCCCCAGTCGATCTCCGTCAGCATCCGCGTCAGGTATTGCGGCGCTCCTTGCAGCTTCAGCTCTTCGAGGTGCGACTGGGCATAGCCGGTCTCTCGGGCCACCGACTCGAAGATGGGTTTGAAAGTGCGGGTGTACTCGCTGTTCTTGGGGTTGTCGCGGAACAGGAGGTGCGAGAAGAGCCACTCGCCTAACAATCCACGCTTCTCGCACAGCACTTCATAGAGGGGTTGGCCGATCTGATAGGCGAAGCGCAGGTACAGGTGGTAGGTCTTGACGCCGATCCCCTGGGCTTTGAGCAGGGCGGCGAGGGTCCCCAGTTGAATCGAGGGGTACTTGCTCGAGCTGAAGGGCATGTTGACCAGCGCCACACGCGGGCTGTCACTCATCGCACGCTCGCCTCACCCTTGAGAAATGCAGCAAAAGTGAGGCTACACCCCCGCCTTGAATCTAGTCAAGGCGGGACGGGCGCGATCGGTGTAGGGGCACGGCGCACCGTGCCCCTACGGCGTGTTGGCACCTATTTGGCTTCGCCGAGGCTCCGCTCGTATAGGATCGCTTTCCAGGCTTCTTCCTCATCGATGAACCGATCGACGACGGGGAGCATGCCGGTCCCTGGGATCTGTCCCGTCTGGCCCAGACTGCCGTTCTTCAGGACCCACATCATCTCGCCGGGCGTCCGTACCTTGTCGAACTTGGGGTTGGTGAAGTCGCGCGGCTGGATGGGCAGGATCTTGGCGGCGCCGCCGTCGCCTTTGCCCTCCGGCAGGGCCTTGGCGACGGCCCGCTCACTGACGGGCACGCGGGACAGGGTGATGTCAAACTCGCCGCTGGGCTGGCCGTAGCCGGCCGGGGGAACATCCGCATCGGCGAGGCGTAGTGCAAGCCAGAGCGCAGATGAAAGGATGAAGACCACAGTGCCGACAGCCAATCGCGAAACGCGCATGGAGGTCTCCCTTACGATTGAACGGGCTGTTTTCGCTGTACCGACCAGAGCATGATAACACCTACCACGAGCATGGGGAGGCTGAGTAGCTGCCCCATGGAGACCACCCCCCCTAGCAGTCCCAGGTGCGCGTCCGGCTCGCGAAACAATTCCACGAAGCTGCGGCAGGCTCCGTAGCCCGCGATGAAAGCCCAGGAGAGCGTCCCCGGCGGGCGGGGACGTCGTCCCAGCGCCCACAGCAACCCGAAGAGCAGGAGGCCTTCAAACGCGGCTTCGTAAAGCTGGGAGGGGTGCCGGCAGAACGGGCCGCCGCCGGTCCGGGCGAAGACCATGCACCAGGGCACGTCGGTGACGCGCCCGTACAGCTCGCCGTTGATGAAGTTGCCGATGCGCCCCAGCCCCAGGCCGATCGGGACGGCCGGGGCGGCCAGGTCCGCGATGCTGTAGAACGCGTACCCTTTGCGCCAGCAAAAGGCGCCAACGGCGGCGATCACGCCGAGCAACCCTCCGTGGAAGGACATCCCGCCTTCCCAGACCGCCAGCAACTTGGCAGGGTGGTTGAGGTAGTAGGGCAGGTTGTAGAAGAGGACGTAGCCGAGGCGCCCGCCGAGGATCACGCCGAGGGCTGCGTACAGGATGAGATCATGCAAATCCTCGATGGACAGCGCGACGTTGCGGGCGGCGGCGCGCGCCTTGATCATGAAGAAGGCGGCGGCCAGGCCCAAGACGTACATCAGCCCGTACCATCGGAGGGCAATCGGGCCGAGCCGGATTAGGATGGGATCGATGTCGGGGTTCGGCAACACGAGGGGCCATCCTACGGAGGTGGACGATTCTTTTCAAGTCCATCCTTCGCACCCATGCCTTGACGCCGGGACTGGTTTCCGCTACATCAGAGAGGCAGGGCACGGGTTGATAAGGACCGGTGTATGCCGCTGGATGGCGGAAAAGCCTACAGTCTCTATGACGCGGTGCGACGCATGCTGGAGCCGCTGCGCCGTGACTGGGAGAAGTTCACGCCGGCCGAACGCGAAGTGATCATCAAGGAATTCGAAGCGTTCCTCCGCAGCGTCAAGCCGGATGAGAATCCCACGCGCTGACCGTCCGACCGTTTTGCTCTACTTGTCCCTGTGGTAGTCCGGGTACAACTTTGGGACGCACTCCGGGCAGAGTCCGTGGGTGAACTCCACGTCCGAGTGGGCGGCGATGTAGGTTTCCAGTTGGTTCCAATAGCCGTGGTCGTCGCGGATCTTCTTGCACGATGAACAGATGGGCAGCAGGCCGTGCAAGGTCTTGATGTTCGCCAGCGCATCCTGCAACTGCCGAACCAACAGGTCCCGCTCCTCCTCCGCCCGCTTATACAGGACCACCAGTATCGCCGCCACCCAGATCGTGATCAGGCTCAACACCCGGTTCGTCACCGCGAGCCAGTCGGCCGCTCCGTAAAGGGGAAAGAAGAGGCCCGCAACCGTGAGGATCGAGGCGCCTATAGCCACAATCAGGGTTGCGCGGCGGTAAGCCGACCATAACGTGATGAGGACGAGCGGCGTGTACAGGGCGCCGATTGCCACACCCAACGGATAGAAGAAGTCGAGGACGAAGATGCCGACGCCCAGCAGGACGGTCGTCCCGATGAGCGCTGCGTTCATGTCTTGCCGAGGCATCACCGCCCCCTCCCGTGGGAACTCCGCGGGCCTAGCGTTTCGAAAGGATCAGGCTTACTTCGATCGCCAGCCGGATGCGCTCAAGATCGGCGGGTTTGCCCACGATGTCGATGGACCCTAACTCCAGGACTTCTTTCAGCAAATCCTCGTCCCGGACGCCGGTCAGCATCATGACCCCGCCCTCGTAGTGCTTCGCGCGAAGCTTGCGCAGCACCTCAACGCCGTTCATGCCCGGCATGTTGATGTCCAGCACGATGAGACGCGGCCGCTCCCGCTCCGCCAGTGACAGCGCGGTCGGGCCGTCTTGCGCGGAGAGAACGCGATAGCCGTGCCGGGACAGGTACTGCGTGAGTATGTCGCACAGCTGTTGCTCATCGTCAACGACGAGGATGGATTGCTTCTCCTTCAGCGTCGGCGGCACGCCCACCGTGCCCGCCGGAATCCTCGGAGAGCCCGCTGGCATGGCCGGTTCTTGCATCGCCCGCTGCACGGCCCCGAGCAGGACATCGAAGGAGAGTTCCTTGATGAGAAAGTCGGTGATGCCCAGGTTGCGCGCCTGCCGCTCCAGTTGCTCCGTCGCGCACCCCGTCAGGATTATCACAGCGCTCTGTGGGTCGATCTGCCTGATCCGCTTGAGCACCTCGAGCCCGTTGATGTCCGGTAGGTTGAGGTCCAGCAACGTGAAGCGGGGGCGGCGCTGGTGAAACGAGGCAACGCCTTCGCGTCCGTTGTAGGCGGTGAACACTTCGTGGCCGTGCTGACGCAACGAGCTTTGGAGCAGGTCGCAGAGCAGTCGTTCGTCGTCGATGATCAGAATCGTTGCCATGGTGACGCGTTTTCCTCCGATGTTGCCGTGTCCGGCAGGCCGTTCACACAGCGCTCGTGTACCAACTGTATCACGACTGCTGCCAAGGCGGCTATCGGGATGCCGAAATGGGCGGGATTCGGAAATTAAACTGACGGCGCGCGGTTTAGGAAATGGATCGACTCGTCAGGTCCACCTGTTGAGGATCTTCGCAAGCTCTTCGACGCACGGACGTTGCGTCGGCTCAGGTTCAAGACAGCTATCTATCACCTTGGCGAGCTGGAGTGGCAAGCGGCAGTGAGTGCGCACAGATTCCGCACGGCGTGTGAGCTGCTCGTAGTCCCCGTTCTTGTCGGTTTGAAACGGTTTGTGGGCGGTGGCGGCCTCGAAAAGCACCACGCCAATGCCCCAGACATCGGTGGCCGGGGTCACAAAATCCCCGCGAGCCTGTTCGGGCGCTAAGTATTGACGGGTTCCCGCCCCTTTGTGTCCCGGCCCTGGCCGCTGGGCAAGGCTGAGATGGTGCAGGTAGTGCATAGCGGAGCACAAGTGGATCCCTAAAGGTACGAGGTCGGTCAGACGGAGGCGGGAGTTATTCTTAATGATGTGGGAGAGCGTCGCGCCAGTGAGTGTTTCCAGGATCAAAACCGGCGACGGCTGCCACAGGATCTCGTATAAGCGGACGATGTGGGGGTGGCTCAGTTCCCTCAGAAGAAGGCCCTCACGAAGCAGCGCGCGCTGCGCCCTCGTGTCGTTGGCACGGTCCGCGCGGAGGACCTTGGCAATACACCGGCAATCGCGCTCCTTGCTCCAGACATCGTAGACGTCAAGCGCCCTTCCGTGGCTTAGGCAGGTCAGCACCTTGTAGTCGGAGTTCATCCAGCGGCCTACGCGGAGGGAGAGAGCAACCTGGCTCATGGAGCAACCTGCCGGCGAGGGCCAAGCGCGCTCCACGAGATGGTGGTCGCCGCGTCGTGATCCTGACACAGCCGATACAGTGCTGCGTACGTACCGTCCCGTGTCACGAGATCTACATGCGTGCCCTGCTCGATCACGCGCCCTTCCTTGAGGACAAGGATCGTAGTTGCCTCGCGGACCGTTATGAGGTTGTGCGAAATGATAATCGTCGTCCGCCCGCTCATCAAACGCCTCAATGGCTCAAGGATCCGGTGCCCGGACTCGGGGTCGAGGTCTGAGGTCGGCTCGTCCAGGATGAGGATGGGTGCGTCGCGAATCATCGCCCGCGCAATGGCGATCCGCTGACGTTGACCGCCAGAGAGACGCCGGCCCTTCTGGCCGACGACCGTCTCATATCCGTTGGGGAGCGCAGCGATGAACTCATGCGCATCGGCAGCCTTGGCCGCGCGCACAATCTCTTCGTCAGTCGCGTTGGGCCGTCCGTAGGCGATGTTCTCGCGCACCGTCGCATCGAAGACCAGGGCCTCCTGCAAGAGGACCGCGATGTGCTCGCGCAGCGCGTGTAAACGCAGGTCGCGAAGATCATGGCTGTCAAGCCGGATTGCTCCCCCGGTTGGGTCATAAAACCGTGACAGCAGCTTGGCAATCGTCGATTTGCCCGCCCCGCTCGGCCCAACGAGTGCAAGCGTCTCCCCCGGTTCCACGCGAAATGTGACATCGGTCAGGGCATTCTGCGGGACGCGGGGATAGCGGAAGCAAACATTCTCAAACTCGATCAGTCCGCGGACGAGCTTCAATGAGCGCGAGGTGGGCCGGTCGAGCACCGACGGTTGCTCGTCCAGAAACTCGGCGATCCGCTCAGCGGCCGCCGATGCCGCATAGATTGAGGTGCCGAGCTGTCCCAGGCCGCGAATGGGGCTATAGAGGCTGCCGAGGAACGATAGAAAGACAAGCAGTTCGCCCAGGGTGAGCCGTCCTTCGGAGAGCATCCAGATGCCGATGCCGATCACCATGAGCCCGCAAGTCACCCCAAACAGGGAGACCAGAGGCGCTGACAGTGCCTTCGCGCGCGCCGACATCATATGCGCCTCAAAATTCCCGAGGTTCTCGCGCTCAAAACGATCGATTTCCGCATCCTGACGGTTGTAGGCCTGCACCACCTGGGCGTTTGAGAAACTTTCCTCAGCAACCGAGCTGATCGACCCGCTGCGGCGCCGCTTCTCACGTGAGGCGTGCCTGATCACGCGAGCGAAATGTCGGGGCACGAACCAGAAGAGGGGGGCGACGATCAACGACATCAAGGCGAGCACCCACTGAATGTAGAACAGCGCGCCGGCGAAGTAGACGATACGCAAGACGTAGGCGAGGGTGTTACCGACGCCTGAGAGGACAAAGCTCTCGATCGCCGCAACGTCGCTGGTGAGCCGGGAGATCATGTCACCGAGGGGCCGGCGCTCGAAGAAATCGAGCGAAAGGCCCTGAAGATGGCGAAACAGAAGGGTGCGCAGGGACAGGACAAACTTTCCCCCCACCCATTTTGCAAGGTACGAATCGCCGACCACGAGGGCCGCGGCCAACAACGTGAGTCCAACGTAGCTGAGGGCGATCCACCAGAACGGCCCGAACTCGCGTGGGACGAGCACCTCGTCCACGAGGACCTTGAACAACCAGATCCTGGCTGTGTCGATGGCAGGCGCCAGCACAATGAAGGGAAGCGTCAGCCAGATGAACCAGCGGTAGGGGCGGGCGTGGGGCCAGAAGCGCTTGAAGATTTCCCGCGGGGAAAGCGGAGGGGCGGGCTCGACAATGTCGGGCCCCGACGTGTGTCGGGGCCCGTGTGACGTTTGCCGGCGAGTCAAGCGCTACAGCAATGGAAGCGTGAAGCAACCAATGAGGGGAGCGCAGGGATCGGCGCCACCGCCGCCGTTTTTGCTGGCGCTACCAGTGCCGGTGCTACTGCTACTAGTACTGCCAGTCCCTGACGATCCATGCTTCAACTCCCGCGTGCCGAGAGCCGGCGCGATCAGACTGAAGTATCCGCTTTGCATCGTTCTCCTTTTCATCTTATCCTCCTTCCTTATAAGCCTTCCTTATCAGAAGGCTCGTTACCTTTCCCCGCGGCACCCTGCACTATGCCGCCGGTGGAATAAAAATCCTCTTTCCTATGAGCGAGTGTGGGCCTCCTAATCCATTGGCGCAATTACGGAAACACCGGATTCAGGCAGGGGGAAATTAGTGATCCAGGGGTGGGATACCCACATCAACTGGCAGGAATCGTCTGAAACGCGATGGGACTTTGGTCCTCTAACCCGTTAAAAATTTGGTGGCCCCGGCCGGAATTGAACCGACGACACGCGGTTTAGGAAACCGCTCCACCAACCCAACTCCAGATCATTCCACACTAGTCCAGACAAGGTTTAAGCGAACAGGCAACTTCGGCTGGAGTGCTGTGGAGTAATGTGGAGTACAGCTCTTGTCAGGGCAACGCCTCCGACGCCAAGGCAGGAGGGGAATCAGCCAAAAAAGTAAAAACCCAGAACCTCCTGCTGGTGAGGATTCAAGGGTACGAACTCGAGCCCCAGTATGGGGCGCCCTTGATCGGAAGCGATTCGGCAAACGGTGCAGCGAAGGTCCAATTCGGTCCGCGGCTGATCGTCCAAGGCGAAGCGAACGTCGATTAATTGGTCTTTCACGATGTTTTGGCTTGAAACGGGACGGATTCGCATGCCGGTCCTGGAGAGGTCCAGGACGATGCAGTTCCCTTCAATTTTTCTGGTTCCCGAGGACAGCGTGAATTTGCCCGCCAGCTTGAGGTTCTTGCGATAGACTTTGCGAAAGTTCAGCAAAACTCTAGAGGGCGTCCCGCAAGAACACTCGAATGTGAACGGGTTGGAGCAATCGGGTTGTTCCTTCATCAATCCCTGCCTCCTAGGCCGCTAAGTTGGACCTCTAGCTGTCGGTATGTAGACTAGCGGATCGCGACGGCTTGTACCTGCTTGATGTCAGTGATCCCGTTCAGAATTTTGAGAGTCCCGTCCTGCACGAGCGTGGTCAACCCTTCTTCTTTTCCCTGGATCAGCAGCTCTGCGGATCTCCCCTTTGATTGGATTAACCTCTTGATTCTATCGCTGGTGAGCAGCAATTCGTGAATGCCGATTCTTCCTCGATATCCGGTGTAGTTACAGACAGCACAACCCTTGCCGCGGTACAAGACAAACGCCTCATTGTAAGGCACACCGAGTTTCTCAAACCCCTCTTCCCCATAATTGCGAGCCAATTCGTCATACTGATCTCTCGATGGATGATAGGGTTCCTTGCACTCCTGGCAGATTTTCTTAACCAAGCGCTGCGCCAGTATCCCTAACATCGCATCGGCAAACGTGAACGGATCCAAGTCCATGTCCAGTAGACGAATCACGGTCTCCACGGAACTATTGGTGTGCAAGGTGCTCAATACGAGATGGCCGGTTATGGATGCCTCAACGCTTATCGCGGCCGTCTCTTGATCCCGCATCTCTCCCACCATAATCACGTCAGGGTCGAGGCGCAGAAAGCCCCGGAGCGCCGCCGCAAAGGTTAGTCCTATCTTCGGCTGGACCTGCACTTGGCGTAGACCCCGCTGCGTAATCTCCACGGGGTCCTCCGCAGTCCAGATTTTTTTGTCTGGTTTGTTGATATAACCAAGCACAGAGTGCAGAGTGGTAGTCTTGCCCGAGCCGGTCGGCCCGACACAGAGGATGAGCCCATAGGGCTTTTCGACGATGTTTTTCAGCTCCTTGAGGTTTCGTTCATTCAATCCCAGTTGCTCAATCGGGACCGGTTCACTCGATGCCAGCACTCGCAGGACCATGTCTTCGTCACCTCGAGCCGTGGGCATTATCGAGACTCGCAGCTCAACCTCCCGGTCCTGCAAGCGAAACCTGATCTTCCCGTCCTGCGGTAAGCGGCGCTCAGCAATGTTCAGTTTCGCCATGATCTTGAGACGGCCGATCAGCGGACGCCGATACATAGAGGGAATCTTTTGGTATTCCACGCAACTCCCATCAATCCGGAAACGGATCACCGTGTCGGCTCGTACGCCGTACGGCTCGATATGGATATCCGAAGCGCGTTGTTTGTAAGCATCAATGATGATCTGGTTGGCAAGCCGCGTGACAGTACTGTCGTTCTCATTGACTCTCGTTGTGGCATCGTCTTCCTTTTCTTCTACTTCCTCCGTTTTCAGGACCCCAATGATGTCCCCGATAGGGTCCTTGTTTGGAGTCTGGGACGCGGACGAGGCGATGTAGCAGAGTATGTCCGCCCGAATCCCCACGGCATACTGGACCTTCAAGTGCGGCAGCAGATCCTTGACAATGTCACACTTGTGAAGAGCATACGGGTCATCCATCAGCACCACGACGGTGTCACCTTCGTGTTGGATCGGGATCCAGAAGTTTTTGTGGAGATAGTCTAGCTTGAGAGTCTTTATCAGATCGCACGGCAGGATACGCGCGGGATCGAACTCTATAAACGGACAATTGTAAAAAGCACTTAAGGAAGCCCCGAGATCGGCCTTTGCAATCTTGTAACGATCCATGAGGATGGATTCGGTATCTATCTTGGATTTCCTTGCTTCAGTAATCGCCGCATTCAGCTCCTCTTGGGTGATCTTATTTTGAGCCAGAAGGTAACCGAACTTCGTCCGTTGCTTTTGAGAGAGGAGGATGTGATTAAGAAAGGCGATGCCGAGAGGCTTGACGATTAAGTTTGCGTTTTCTTCATCTTCCTCGGTGAACCGCTTTCCATGTTTCTTGTTCAGAAGCTGGAACACTCCGACGACCGATTCTCCATGGAGAATCGGAACTGTCAGTAGTTGTCTGGTCCGGAAGCCTGTCTTTTTATCCCAGGAGCCATCGAAGACGAGTGACGGTGAGATACGGGCCACTTCCTCCTGGTTGTAGGCGTTAACAAGGTTGACAGACTTATGAGTCAGGGCGACGTACCCCGCGATGCTATTCTCATTGAGGGGTAAACGGATTTCTCCGACCACATCAATATGGGCCGGCACCCGTGTATACAATTCCTTTTTGTCGTAATCGAGGACGTACATACTCATGCGCTCAGCATCGACCAGCATTAAGATCTCGTTATAGAGGTTGAAGATGCCGTCGAAGCTCTTTGCCTCATTCATCGCATTGATGACATCATAGAGCTTCTTGTCGTAGCGATGTTTTTCCTGTAGTACTGTCAACGTATCTTCATGCCACATAGGCAATCTCCCTCAGCAACTGCAACAAGTTTAGTAGCTTTTCAGGCGTCTCATGCCCCGCTTTAGATAGCGTACGCACCCGAGTCGTGTGGCGTTATCCGTTCGATCCTGGAATCGGTGCAACTGAAATGCATGGTCGATATAGCGGAATAGGCTGATTCCCCAACGAAGAATATCAGCAAAACCTTTGCCAGCAAGTGGGTGCTTACATTTATACGAATTTATCGTTACATAATAGTGCGGAATCACTCATTAATTGACCTACTGAGTCTTCACACCACACCCAAGTAGTCTCGAATTTCCCTAGTACGCTCGTCATCCGTACTTGCAAAAAGGATAGGAAGACTATCTAATACGATAGCTCTTTAGGAAGGCCCGACTCTGTGCCATCGCGGCCCTCCTGACGAAGCCCAGTCCTCACATAGGACCTGTAATAGTTTAAAGGGGGCAGATCATCGCCGAACGGCGATCAGGAACATGGTCAGGGCGGGAGTTGCAGAATCGTCAGGGACTTGCTGTGGTGGCCCCGGCCGGAATTGAACCGACGACCCGCGGTTTAGGAAACCGCTCTCCCTTCCCAACTCCAGGTACTTCTAACTCATTCCACACTATTCCAGCCAAGGTTTAGGTGAGTCGGCTACTTTGGCTGGAGTGCTGTGGAATAGTGTGGAGTGTGGTGGCGTTAAGCACAACATGCACTTAGTGATAGAGTGCGTGTCTGGCATTGTGTAAATAGGATCGGCAAAAGGACTCACTTGTGGAGAGATAGAATTTTCGCATTTTACTAGAGCCTCTTGAACCTTAGCATCGGTCTTTCCTGTTAATCCCAACGTGTCCGGCCACATAGCTTTCCGCATAGGCCCCTGACACGAACCCGTGGGTCCAACTCAGAACCAGCATAAACACAAAAACGGGAACGAAAGACATAGGATTCCCCTCGGTTGGGGAAAGCAGTGATTGGCGTGTCCCTCTACTTCTCGATCAATTTATAGCCATGGGTTCGCATGCACTGACGAAAGTCTGCTTTAGGGGCTTCAAGAAAGAAGCGTTGGAAGGCGGTATACTTGGCCTCAATTGCCTCTCGACATTTGTTCCACGCGAGCTCCTCTTGAGGTTCTAATTTCTTATCGGGGATCGGTAGGCCAGGACTACAGCCTACCCAGCGCAAAGGCCAAAACCCACCGAATGCCTTCTACTACCGTTTCTTCTTCAAAAACCCCGCGAGTTGGGCCATTGCCAGCGGCACGATTACCCAGCCCCATAGTTTTGTTACAAATTTAACAATAGCAAAGACGGGCCCGGGCCTCGTGTAGAGCTCCTCCTGGTTCAGGTTGACCGGCAAGAAGACATCCATGGTATAGATGAGGGACAACAGGCTAACTGGCTTATCGGGTTCAATGGCCTGCTTTAACGTGACGACGAAGAACAGCCAAGCTGGTAGCAGGACCACCCCGGTCCATACGAACAACCGCCAGCCATAAACACCATACCCCACCGTCCAGCGTAGCAGGCAGTTCACGCTCCATTTGTCCAGACGACCCTGCCGCCAAAGAGCTTGTCCCTCAGCCTTTCGCATCTCATAGTGGACCTCATCAGCCAAATCATCACGTCCAGCCTGATGAAAGTACTCCTCCAGAGTCCGGTATGGGGCGGGATCGTAGCTGTCCTTATGACGGCGCAGGCCCAACCACGTTCGCCACCGGTTCTCATACTCAAGGTCGGTACGGCCATAGGTGAGACCGCGCAGGACGGCAATCGGAGGCAACTTGGTTTCCAAAGTGCTCTCGTTCCCTCCTGAGCTCGTTGTGGTAAAAACATAGAGGGTTCCGGCAATCGAGGTATTGGAGAAATTTAGCGACTGGGAGAACCGGGCGCCGATCAGAGAGACATTCCGCAGAAACGTACAGTCCCCCAGATCCACCAGCCCCTCAAGGGTAGCCCGATCGAAGAACGCATTCCCCGAGACCTTGAGGCTGTTGAAGACGACATTAACGTGATCACCGAGGAACTTTGCGTCTTGACACGCTAGGTTTCTCCCGATCTCGGCGTGCCCGAAGTCCGCAGTTCCCTGAAAGAGGCATTCCTGAAAGAACGCACTCCCAGAGATCTTGGCGCTATTGAAGGTCACCACTCCCTCCTTGCTGAGGAATTGGGCCTTGTGGCAGAAGAGTTGCCCCGTGATCTCGCTCGTAACAAAATTGGCGTCGCTGTGGAAGACGGTTGGAATGCCAGCCCTCGACTCTCCGAAATCCAGGTCCGGTACCCGGCAGGTCTGGACATTGAGGGTGCCTTTAAAGGTGCAACCCAAGAAACGCACTCGCCGCTTAAAATTGGCATACGGCAGCTCGACCCCAGCCTCGAAAACACATTCTTCAAAGCAGATCTCCCCATCGACTTGTGCATATCTACGTTCTAGAGGCGTGACAATGATCGCGTTGACCACAACAAATCCGGTCGGCACCTTCGCCCATTTGGAATCCGGGAGTGCCTCAACCAGAAACTCGCCGGAAATCCTGCGATCGACCTCAGGCCATTCCTTTGGAAACTCGATAGGTTGAGCCAACTCAAGTCGCTCCTTCGCCCAGGCTTCCGATGACAACTCACCCGGCATGATACACTCCCTCCTGCTCTTGACATTCTACTCGTGTGATGCCCTAAAGCATTTCTTTTTGAACCCACCTTTGCTGAACGCCCTATCCCTTTCAACTCAGCCACTTACGAGGACCCAAAGTGCGAAGGTTTTTGGAACCTGGAAATGACCGGGCAATTGGGCGTTACAAATGCTCAAGGTAGGAAAACCGGTGTGACATGACAGCCTCAGGCAAATGGGAAAAGTGAGGCAAGGCTACGCGACCATTCGGGGCCTGTCAACCGTGGCCTATTGAGGGAAGATCAGCCGCTATTGAGGGGAGGACGCCTCTTACTTCCGCATTCCCTTTGTTCACGGTGTACTTTCGTCTAACTTCATGACCGTGCCGTTTCTAGAAATGGAAGGAAACCCCGGCCGTAAATACTTGATCGACCAGTCAATCCTTGCGCGGTACAGGATTCCCGAAATGATACGCAACGCCACCCACGAGCATTTGGCCACTGTAGTCCCCACTGAACCCGCCGAATTTGAAGGTAGCAGTATTGAACCTGAATTCGCCAAAGGCAGCGATATGGTCGGTCACGTAATAGCGCGCCCCCGCGAGGACATTTAATCCCGGAGAAATCGTGAGCCTGCCCGGAAAATCTCTGCTCTGAACAAAGAACCACCCCACCCCGAGGCCTCCATAGGGGTTAAAGCGCTCCGACGTGGTATCACGGGTCATCACATTCAGCGCCCATGTCGTCACCCGGAGATGCGAGCCAGGGAGCGTCGCCCCAAACGCGGGCTGGCCCGGTTGGCCCACAATGATCGGTTGCTCCCTGATATTGGGAGTAAAGGTAAACACTTCTGTTTCCAATCCAAGCCATTTGCGGTTTTCGAAGAAGTAGCCAGTTTTCACGCCTAGTGCGAAGTCCTGCTCCAGATCGAGGTCTGAGGTTCGAGCAGCAGACGTCGCCCCAAATCGGCCAAAGTTTTTTGTTACCGTGACGGTGCTGAGGCTCCCAGGGAATACCCCCCCTCCATAGCCACTGAGGTACCATTCGGCCTCGGCGACGTTGAGCAGTGAGTCCCCATACAACACACACGTCACGATGAGACCATACACCAGAATTCTCATCTGATGCCTCCATAGGTTTCTTTTTGAGCCTCTAGACGAGTACGCCTGAACCATCAAAAAATCAATTGTTTTGTGATTGACTATCCAGTGGGGATTTTGAAACAGTACCTCACCTATGGAGACCGGCTTCGATTGGATTAGCCGATATGGCGATGCGGCGATCTTTCTGCTGCTTATGCTTGGGATTTTCGGGCTCCCTGTGCCGGACGAGACATTGCTCACGTTTGCGGGCTATCTCTGTTTCAAAGGAAAACTCCTTCTGGGGCCAACCCTGGCTGCGGCTTTCCTCGGGAGCGTCTGTGGTATCACCCTTAGCTACGGGCTCGGGCGTCTTCTCGGGCTTCATGCGGTTCGGAGGCTGGGCCCTATGCTCCACCTCCGACCGGAGCACCTCGCCGCGACGCAGCGGTGGTTTGAGCACTGGGGAAAATATGTGCTGATCATCGGCTATTTTGTGCCGGGCGTACGGCACCTCACCGGCATAGTGGCTGGGGCGTCAAAGCTCTCCCCTGTGGTCTTTGCCCGGTTCGCGTATTCGGGCGCCCTCGTGTGGTCCAGCAGCTTTATTACGCTTGGGTACGTGGTAGGAGAAGAATGGAAGCATCCGTCCCAGCAGCTTCAACTCGTGATGCTCATCGGAGCCACAATGGTATTACTCGGACTCGCCGTTGCCTCGCTTGTCATAGGCCGACGTGCCAATCCCGATTAACGAGGGAGGGTGATAGCTCAGTCTGACCTCATTTCCTTTACACTAGCAGATGTAAGAGAGCTCAGACAGCAGGTTCAGAAAAAGCCGTGGGACAAGATCTGCAATCGTGTAGGGTTATCCGGCAACTCCTTCACGATCTGCGCCGGGCGGCGATCAGGAACATGGTGCGGGGGGCGGTTGCAGAATCGTCAGGGACTTGCTGTGGTGGCCCCGGCCGGAATTGAACCGACGACACGCGGTTTAGGAAACCGCTGCTCTATCCAACTGAGCTACGGGGCCATTACGCGAGTGGACGGTCTCACGGTACCACGCAGGGTCATGAGGGTCAATGCGGGAGCGCGGTTCCTCGATACATCTCGCCGACCAGCCGGGGGATGCCCGGCATCACGAACCGATCGAGGTGGGGCAGCCTGAGTCCGGCCTCGGCGATGAGCCGGTCGATTGCGCGATTCATGTTGCAGCCGACGCCGATGCGTTGCTGCAGAGGGTTCAGGCGATCCTGCCATTTCGCAATCCGAGGGCTGTCACTGCGGCCGTGCTCTAGGAACACGTAGTGTCCACCGGGTTTGAGCACGCGGCGAACCTCCCGCAACGCCGCCGCAACGTCCGGAATCGTGCAGAGGGTCCAGGTGCTCACCACGCAGTCGAAGTGGTGATCCTCGAAGGGCAGGCGCTCGGCGGACGCCCTCACGAGTTCAACAAGGATGGGCGCGGCTGCCATCCTCCTGGCAACAGTGGTCGGCAGCAGGCACGCCGGTTCTAAAGCCACCACCTTGGCGACTGTCGGGGGGTAGTGGGGAAGGTTCAGGCCGGTGCCGAACCCAATCTCCAAGACCTCCCCGTGCAAAGGTTTGAGGGCTTCCCCGCGCTGCTCCTGGAACTTCCGAGCGCCCATGGTCCAATCCATGAGGTGCGGAAAGAGATACTTGGCGTAGAAACCCATCGGTGGTGAGTATAGCAAACGGGGCGGACCTCTGGTAAAAGCGACGTGGATAAAAGCGCTGTGCGTATGAAAATCTGGTGCGCCATCTCCAGCCATGGGTTCGGCCACGCCGCTCAGGTGGTTCCCGTTCTGAACGAGCTTGGACGTCGGGCCTCAGGGCTCACGGCGATCTTGCGCACGAGCGTGTCACCCCGCTTCTTCGAAGCCAATCTGAAGATTGCCTGGGAGGTGAGCTCAGCCGAGCAGGACGTCGGCTGTGTCCAGCATGGGCCGATGCGGATCGACGTGGCCGCGACCTGGGCGGAGCACCGGCGCTTTCACGAGCAATGGGAGGATAAAGTGGCTGCGGAGGTCCGCGCGATCCGGTCCGTCAAGCCGGCCTTCGTCCTCTCGGATATCTCCTACCTCGCGATCGAGGCGGCCTCCCGCGCAGACGTGCCGGCCATAGGCCTGTGCAATCTTTCCTGGGATGGCATCTTGAAGCTTTTCCTCGAACCGGGCCGGCACGAGCAGGTGGACGTGATCCGGCGGATTCAGGAGTCGTACCGCTTGGCCGACTTGATGATCCGCATTGCGCCAGGCATCCCGATGGAGGCCTTTCGCACCATTGTTGACGTGGGACCGGTGGCA
>VBOF01000041.1 GCA_005877855.1 Nitrospirota bacterium
GGTGAGGCTCGTCGTCAAGCCTCCTCGAAGGCGACTGCAAGTTGCTTAAAGTGGTGTGTTGAGAACGCAATAGATCTGCCCTCGATTTTTCGTCCCTTAGTTCCGATTCAAACCCATCTCCCGACTTTGCAGTTTTGACTTCCAGCGCCCTTCCATCTTTATGATGTCGTCCATTGTCGAAGCCGTTCCTGCGATCTCCAGGATTGAGACCTGATAGTCGCTGGGGTCCCGGCTTTTGAGAGCCACGTCGCCGCCGTGGCCCGTTTGGATGTAGTCTTGCCAGCGACGCCAGAAGCCGCCCTCACCAGTCGCTGAACCAACATACTGCTCCTTTGTCCTGGGGCATGTGAGCAGATAGATTCCTCGAGAAAACTGCAGCACGGCTATCCAGCCCTTCGGTAGCTTGTCCAGCCTCGAGAGTGACTCTATGAAGTTCAAGAACCCAGGGAAGTCAGGCTCCTTGAACTCCGTCCGCAATTCTTTGATCCGCTTACTTTGCTGGTCAGCGCGTTGAATCCAAGCTTTGGCCCCCGGTCCCCAATCTATGAGCAGCTTGCCGACCGCGTCGCCGAGTTTCTGCTCCAGGGTGAGATCGTAGACATCGCAACTACCCGCCTCGTCCACACCGTCCATATGCGGTTTTGGGGCGTCGTGTTCTAAGAGCCTTCGGTTCTTCACGCTATTTCGCCTGGCAAGGAAAGAGGAGAGGGCAGGGTGAGGGGATTCATGGAATCGCGGCGAAGTCCAGGTCGAACGAGATTTCCCCGCCGGTCCGTGGGAAGACGAAGAGCTGGGTCGTCGCGAGCGGATCGAAGTCGCCATACGTGAAGGACGCGACCACCTTGGCGCGATAGGCCGGGGACTTCGGCCAGGCGGACGTGCGATCGGCCGTGTCGTCCGCACGGATTCGCACCGGCATGATCTTCCGGCCGCCCTGCACGAGCATCACGAAAGTGTTCTGCGCGAAGTCGCGGCGGTCGCCGTAGAGGGTGATGGATACTTGAAGGTATTGGTCGTCCAATATCCGCCGGATCTCCTGCTCGTTCGGTTGCTGGGCGCGGAGCGCGAAGTGTGCCGACAGCACGGCCAGCCCCGACAGTTTCGTCATAAGGAACCCGCGGGGCCGGAACTCGTTCGCGGGATCGCTCGGTGGCCCGAACCACGAGTACAGCTCGACGGGCGGGGTGCGGGTGGTGGTGGCGGCCTTGCCCTGTTCCAGCGCCGAGGCGATCTGCTCGGCGCTCGGTTGGAGCTCGATGGCATGTGCCCGTATGGGCACGACAAACAAGATGATCAGCGCGCCGGCCATGAAGGTCCTCATTGCTTGCCTCATCCGGGCGGTATGTACCGAGACCGTTATGATCTGTCAAGGTAGGGGCATGGCGCGCCGTGCCCCTACGCCTTGCGGATTCGGTCCTGCGTGGCTATACTCTGCGCCGCGATGGGGTGGCGACGCATCAAGCAGGGGATCGAGCTGCTGACGCTGGAGATCCAGCCAACCTCCTGCCCGGTCTGCCGGAAGGTCCTTTACCGGAACATCACATTCTTCACCGGCGGGTGGGCTCGGTGCACGGTGTGCAACGAGATGGTCCATTACGCCTGCCTCAGCGGGGGGAGGTTCCTGAAGGATCGTCCTCGCGTCTGCGTTGACTGTAAACAAGGCCGAGTTCGCCCTGCGCAGAAGATGCCGATGCCGCCGCCGCAACCTCAAGAAGTGGTTCCTCCTGCGCCGCCCTCATGAGGGCACCGGTGCCGGCGGGAGGCTCCCTCAATGTCCGATCCTACGGCGGGTTTTTCCTCGTCGTCGTGATCCCGATCGTCCATGCGGTCGGCGGGTTCTTCATTCTGGATTTCCTGCTCAGCGGCAACTATACGTGGGGACGCACGCTCCGCACGTTCGTCCTGTTCATGAGCAACCTGGTCTTGGCGTACGAGTTCGTGTATCGGGACCTACAGGCGCGCCATACAGACTGGTCGGATCAGCGCCTGCTGAAGAGCGTGTTGACCTATTCGGTCTTTCCCTTCTGCGTCGGGATGGCGGGGCTGGTGTTGCTCCTGGCGGCCACGCGTCTGATGAAGTAGGGGCACGGCGCGCCGTGCCCCTACTAGGTGACGGCGAATTTTGCGGTATGTTGAAACCGACACTTCGGACAGAGGTAGTGCAGGTACGTGCCGTTGCCGACCAGGCGCTTGGACATCGCGACCTTGCACCAGGTGCAGGTCCGGTCAGGGGTGTCGCAGGCCGCGCACACCTGTGTGGTGGCGCCGTCCCGGGTCACCGGCACGGTCTCGTTTTTGCACTTTGGGCAGGTCATGACGTTTTTTCGCATAGCGAAATGAGGCTTGTCAAATGAGCGGGTCAGACGTCCGCGCTTTCTTCGAGGCGCTCCCGTCCCGGTTTCATGCGGCCGCAGCGGAAGGCGTGACCGCCGTGTATCAGTTCGACTTATCGGGAGACGAAGGGGGGCAGTACCATCTCCACATCGCAGACCAGACTTGCCGGGTCTCGCCGGGCGTCCATCCCATGCCGAACGTCACGCTCCGGATGGCAGGAGAGGATTGCGTGGCAATCCTCGACGGACGGCTGAATGGCGTGTCCGCCTACCTCAGTGGACGATTGAAGATGGAAGGGGATGTGGGACTGGCGATGAAGCTCGCGGCCTTTTTCCCCGACCTCAAGCCGAAGTAGCCGCGTCTTTCTTCAGCGCCTGGGCGATCGCCTTCTTGGCGCCCACGACCACTGGATCACCGTGGTTCGGGCAGAGCACCTCAAACTGCAACTCCAACAGCCTGCGGACGCTTGCGCGCGTGCGTGCCGGCTCATCCTGGTACTCACCTGCGACGAAGGCCAGACCTTCTCCGCCGGCATTGGTGAGCAGGTCTGCGCAGAAGACCACGCCTCCATTCCGCTCCAGGAAAAAGGAGTAATGGGCCTCAGTGGGACCTGGTGTGTGGACCGCCAGCAAGTTGCCCGGCAGGCGGTCGTTGGCCTTGAACCAACGGTCCGGCGTCTCCTCGAAATCCACTCCGCCCTGCGGCGCGTACACCAGCACCTTGAGCTCGCGCCGATAGCGCCAGGCCGACCGCTCATGGCACGATCCGGTCAAGCAGATGGCCGCAACAGGACCGACCTTTTTGAGATCCTTTTTGGCCATGGGCAGGGGGTCAATGAGGATGGCCTTGCCTTTTTCGATGATCGCGTAGCTGTCGCTTTGGGAGTCGATCCGGTCGTCGTGCATGGTGAAGTGATAGACGCCGGGGAGGATCTCGCCCGCAAGTTTGGCCGTCCCGGTCGGTTCCGGCATGTCGCGTCTATTTCTTGAGATCCGCCCAGGCCTGCTGGTAGTCCTCGAACGTATCCACCTCCATCCAGCCCTTGTAGATGGTGAGGCAGGAGACGTCATGCCCGCGGTCCACCAGATCCTGCAGCATGTCGGTGAGGGAGGCTTTCGTCAGCGAGGGCGCTTCGTGGAAGGGAGCCTCGGGGTCCTTAGCCCTGCTCTTGTACGCTGACTTGAACTGATCGGCGCCCCGTTCCGAGAGCATCGCCAGGCCGATGAATTCGCCGTGGGCCCGCTCCGGGTCCAGGTGCTGGCCGATCTTCACCAGCCGGTTGGGCCCGTCCGGAGGGACGAACCGGTAGCCGGTCGCCGGCGGGTTGTCGAGGAGGACGAGGTCCGGCTTGAAGTGCGGGCGCGGCAGCTTGCGCTGGTCCGCCCAGGCCAGGTCCACGACGATGGTGATGTCCGCGGAGCTCTTCAGGAGCTTCAGCAGAATGCCGGTCTCGAAGATGATGTCGGAGTACAGGAGCAGGCAGCGCCCCTTCAGCTCCTGTTCGGCGCAGAGGATCGACGTCAGCTCCCCCGTGTCCTCGTACCGATCGTTGTCGTAGTACCGCAGGTTGGGGAAGGCGATCTTTTCCTTCTGGTACCCGCGGACGACGGCGATGTCCTTGATGTTGACCTCGTTCAGCGCCGCGACCTGCCGTTCGAGGATGGTCTTGCCTTTGATGTCCAGCAGGCACTTGGGCTTGTCCTGAATCAAGGGCAGCAACTGTTTCTCGAAGCCGGCCGCCGGGATGATGGCCGTGATCTTCTCGGTGCCGACAGGCAGGAATTTGCGCTCGTCCTCCTCCATCTTGGTCACGCCGACCAGGTCGTAGACCTCCTGTAACGTCACCATGCGGTCCGACACCGCCTCGGCGCGATTCTCGCGTTTCAGCACGCCCAGAGTGTCGTGCATGGCTTTGATGGCGGTGCGGATGACCTGATTGGCGAAGATGACGAATTTGAAGCCGTGCCGCTCCAATTCCTCCGCTGTGACCGCGCCGAAAATGGTGGGCACCACCACCAGCGGGACGCGCCCGGACCACTGCCGGGCGACGGCGCGAAGCTCATCGAAGGTGGGGGACTTGGAGTGGATGAGCACGGCGTCGGCGCCGGCGCCGGCGTAGGCCTCGGCGCGCCGCAAGGCCTCTTCCTGCCCCCAGCCCGCGATCAGAGCCTCGGTGCGGGCGATCACGACGAAATCGGGCGAGGCTTGCGCCGACTTGGCCGCGCGGACCTTGCCCGCGTGCTCGTCGATGGAGACCAGCTCGCGGCGGACGCCGGCGTAGAACGAGCAGCGCTTGGGAAACACGTTGTCCTCGATGCAGATGCCGGCGATCCCGGCCTTCTCGTAGTCCTGGACGGTCCGCATCACGTTGAGGGCGTTGCCGAAGCCGGTGTCGCAGTCGGCGATGACCGGGATGCGTACGGCTTCGACGATGTTCTTCGTGACCTCCAGCTGCTCCGTCATCGTGAGGAAGCTGCCGTCGGGAATGCACTTGAGCGACGCCGAGATGCCGAAGCCGGAAGCCCAGATCGCGTCGAACCCGGCCTCTTCGATCAGCTTGGCGCTGAGCGCGTCGTGGGCGCCGACCGTCTTGATGATCCCAGGCCGGCGCATCAGCTCGCGGAGTTTGGCGGCTTGTGTCATGGAGGACATGAGACGTGTATCGTGCGAGAAACGGGCGTGAAAAGTCAACGTTTCCTTGCTATGATCCCCTCACCTTAATTCTCTCCCATGACCCGTTGCATCACAAGAGCAACGGGTGCCCCGGAGAGGGGAGGGTGAGGGGAGAGCGCAGGAGTAGGCGATGGCTAGAGTGGCGTTGATCACAGGTGGGGCGAAAGGGATCGGCCGCGCGATCGGCCTGGACCTCGCCGCGGCGGGGTGGGACATCGCCCTGTGCTACCGGACGTCTGAGCGCGAGGCCGCAGAGACCGCGTCGCGCATCACGCAGGCCGGTCGGCGCGCGCTCGCCGAGCGGTGCGACGTCTCCGATGCGGCGGCGGGCGAAGCTTTCGTGCGCAAAGTCGAAAAGGAGTTCGGCGCGGTGGACGCTCTCATCAACTGCGCCGGGCCCTATCACCGCGTCAACATCCTGGATGAGACGCCGGCCGGCTGGACCGCGATGTTCGCTCACAACCTCCATGCCGTCTTTTACATGAGCAAGGCGGTGACGCCGGGCATGAAGGCCCGCAAGGCGGGGCGGATCATTAACTTCTCGATGGCGAACGCGGACCAGATGGTAGCGCAGCCGGAGGTGACGGCCCATTACATCGCCAAGGCTGGCGTCCTGATTCTCACGCGTACGCTGGCCAAGGCGCTCGCGCCGTATGGGATCACGGTCAACGCGATCTCGCCGGGCTTCATCAATTCGG
>VBOF01000042.1 GCA_005877855.1 Nitrospirota bacterium
AGCACGCCGGCCACCACCGTCGAGACCGTCGCGACGATGAGGCTGTTCACCGTAGCCGCCAGTAGCGCCTGGTCCGTGAACAGCGTGGCGTACCACTGCAAGGTGAAGCCCTGCCAGCGGGCAGAGAGTTTCGAGGCGTTGAACGAGAAGACGATCAGGATCGCGATCGGCAGGTAGAGGAACAGCAGATCGGCGACGCTAGCCGCGACCAGCCAGGACCGCGTCTTCATCACAGGCTCCTCGCGCCGCCCGCGCGCAGGTAGTACAGCAACGCCGCGAGCACCCCGGCCATCAGCACGAACGACAGCGCCGAGCCGAACGGCCAGTCGCGGACCACGAGGTACTGGTGCTGGATCAGGTTGCCGATCATCATGGACCGCGCCCCGCCCAGCAGGTCCGGCGTCACGTAGGCCCCGAGCGAGGGGATGAAGACCAGCACGCAGCCGGCGATGACGCCCGGCTTGGAGAGCGGCAGCACGACGCGGACGAACACTTGATGGGGCCTCGCATAGAGGTCCCACGCCGCTTCGATCAGCGAGGGGTCAAGCCGTTCCAGAGCCGCGTAGAGCGGCAACACCATGAACGGCAGGTATCCGTACACCAGCCCGATCAGAACGGCCGTGTCGGTGAACAAGAGAGTGAGCGGTTCACGGGTCAAACCCAGTGCCGAGAGCACGGTGCTCAGCAGCCCCTCGGAGCGCAGGATGAACATCCAGGCGTAGGTGCGGACCAGGAAGTTGGTCCAGAAGGGGATGATGACGAGAAACAACAGGATGCCCTGCCAGCGCTTGGGCGCGCGCGCAATCACGTAGGCCAGCGGAAAGCCCATGAGCAGGCAGATGACCGTCGTGAGGACGGCCAGCCAGAGAGAGCGCCAGAAGATGCGGAGGTAAAGGGGATCCGCGATGCTGATGTAGTTCGCCAGTGTGAAGGTCCACTCGATCCCCCCGTAGGTCCCCCGCGTGGCGAAGCTGACGGCGAAGACGAGCAGCAGGGGCACGCCAAACAGAAAGATCAGCGCCGCCGCCGGCGGCACCACAAGCCAAGGGAAGGATTTGGCTGGAATGGACTTTTTCATTCAGGGAGCAGCACGGCGTCGGTCGTCCGCCACTTCAGGTAGGCGGACTCGCCGGCGTCGAACCGCTTGGCCGTGCCGTCGGCGTTGGGCACCCGCGCTTTCCAGGTCAGGTTGTTGGGGAGCGTCACGAGGTAGTGCATCTCGCTCCCGGAATAGATGGCCTTGGCGATCCGCACCCTGATCTGGTTCTGAGAGCCGTCCGTCGCCGGATCTCGGGAGAGGTGCAGGCGCTCGGGGCGGATCGTCACCAGGACCGGCGCCCCAGCACGCAAACCGGCGCACACCGGGGCATGGACCAGACCGATCCCCTCGACAGCCACCGTGGCCCGCTGCCCCTCGATCGCCTGCACCCGGCCGGGCAGGCTGTTGGACACGCCGATGAAGCTGGCCACAAAGGCTGACGCGGGCGCGGTGTAGATCTCTTCCGGCGTGCCGACTTGCAAGAGACGTCCGTGATGCATGACGGCCATCCGGTCCGACATGGTCAGCGCCTCTTCCTGGTCATGGGTCACGCAGACGAAGGTGATGCCCACACGCTCCTGCAATGCCTTCAACTCGACTTCCATCTCCAACCGGAGCTGCTTGTCCAGGGCGCCGAGCGGCTCATCCAGCAGGAGGACGGCAGGACGGTTCACCAGGGCGCGGGCCAGGGCAACCCGCTGCTGCTCCCCGCCCGAGAGCTGCGAGGGCAGACGGTCCTGCTTGCCGACCAGCCGCACCATCTCGAGTGCCTCGGCCACGCGCGGGCCGATCTCGGCGCTCGGCAGGCCCTTCATTTCCAGCCCGAAGGCGACGTTCTGGGCCACGGTCATGTGGGGAAACAGGGCGTAGTTCTGAAACACGAGGTTGACCGGGCGGTGATTGGGAGGGACGCCCTGCATGGGCTGTCCTTCGATGATGATCTCGCCGGCATCCGGCTGCTCGAATCCGGCCAGAAGGCGCAGCGTCGTCGTCTTGCCGGACCCGCTGGGGCCGAGGATCGCGAAGAACTCGCCTTTGCGGATGGACAGGGAGAGATGGTCCACCGCCACAGTGGTCCCGTGGCGCTTGGTCACCTCTCGCATCACGATGCTGGCGTCGGCACTGACCCGGTCCACGCCTTGTGTCTGCCCTCCGCTGCTGCGAATTCTAGGGTCGCGATTGAAAGGATGTCAATGAGTGGTCATAATTGTCCTTTGCCATCTCCCGCCGGTCCTGCTACAATCCCTCCCCCGTGAAAAACCTCCTCACCATGATCCTGTCCGGCGGGCGGGGCGAGCGCCTCCACCCGTTGACGGCGGATCGCGCCAAGCCCGCCGTCCCCTTCGGCGGCAAATACCGGATCATCGACTTCACCCTCAGCAACTGCATCAACTCCGGGTTGCGCAACATCATCGTCCTGATCCAGTACAAATCCCACTCCCTGGACCGCCACATCCGGCGCGGCTGGAACGTCTTCAACCCCGAAGTCGGCGAGTACATCTTCTCCCTGCCCCCCCAGCAGCGCATCAGCCAGGACTGGTACAAGGGCACGGCCGACGCGGTCTACCAGAACTGGTTCATTGTCGAGGACAAGCAACCCGAGTTCGTCCTGATCCTGGCCGGCGACCACATCTACAAGATGAACTACAAGGAAATGCACAGCTTCCTCCAGCAGACGCAGGCGGACGTGGTGGTAGGCGCGATTGAATACGCTCTGACAGAGGCCTCGAACTTCGGCGTCATGACCGTGGACGGCAACTCGCGGATCACCCGATGGGACGAGAAGCCCGCCAACCCCACGCCCATGCCGAGCGACCCGACCCGCGCCCTCTGCTCGATGGGGATCTACCTCTTCCGGACTTCCATCCTGCAGGACCATCTTTTCGCGGACGCCGAACGGGATACCTCGCACGATTTCGGGAAAGACATCATCCCGAGCATGATCGGCGACCGCCGGGTGTTCGCGTACAACTTCCGCGACGAGAACCGCAAGGCGGTCAAGTACTGGCGCGATGTCGGAACGCTGGATGCTTACTGGGAAGCCAACATGGACCTGGTCGCCGTGGACCCGCTGTTCAACCTCTACGACCAGAACTGGCCAATCCGCACCTACCAGGGGCAGTTCCCGCCGGCCAAATTCGTGTTCGCCGAGGAATTCGCTGGCGGCCGCCTTGGTGTCGCGCTCGATTCGATCGTCAGCAGCGGGTGCATCATCAGCGGCGGCCGCGTGCAGAACTCTGTCCTCTCCGCGGGCGTCCGCGTCAACGACCGCGCCGAGGTGGTCCAGTCGATCATCATGGAGAACGTCGTGATCGACGACCACTGCCGCATCCGGCGGGCCATTATCGACAAAGGCGTGACGATCCCGCCGAAGACGGAGATCGGCTACGACTTGGAGGCCGACCGGAAACGTTTCACGGTGACCGACTCAGGCATCGTGGTGATCTCCAAAGGCGAGAAGCTCAATGCGTAAGGGGGAGTCAGGATGACATCTGAGCTGCCTGATCGCTACGGCCGGACTGAACTGGTCTTGATGGTGGTGGACCCGCTCCTCCTGTTCAGCTATTGGGAGGTGACGCCGGAGAGCCTACGCCAAGCCCAGCACGCACTGGGCACGGAGATGGAGGGCGCGCGGGCCGTCCTGCGGTTCTACGACATCTCGCTGATCCACTTCGACGGGACCAACGCCCATCACACCTTCGACATTGACATCGGGCTCGAAGCCCGCAACTGGTACGTCCACCTTTGGACCGCGGAGAAATCCTATTGCGCGGAAATGGGGTTCGTAGCCCGCACCGGCCGGTTCCACTCGATCACCCGCTCAAACGTCGAGCACACGCCCCGCGCGGGCGTGTCGGCCCGGGACGAGGAGCGCTGGATGAGGGTGCGGTTCCTCCGCCGGCGGAAGCCAGACTCCGCGCGGCCGCTGGAGTTCGTTCCGTCCCCACCCTTCGCCGGGCATCTGTCCCCGGAAGAGCTCCGCGCGCTCCTGGAACGCCGCGCGCGCGAGCAGGCAAGGCTGGCGGCTGAATTCGCCGGCGGGACATCACCAGGCTCGCTGACCCAGGGATTACGATGACCACCCAACCGACCGGTTATCTCTGTCTCGTACTGCACTGTCACCTCCCCTATGTCCGGCATCCCGAGCACGAGCACTTCCTGGAGGAAAACTGGCTGTACGAGGCGATCACCGACACCTACATCCCCCTCCTGCGGGTCCTGAACGGCCTCGTGCGGGACGGCGTGGACTTCCGGCTCACTGCCACGCTCTCCCCCCCGCTGATCTCCATGCTCAGGGACCCGCTGTTGATCTCCCGGTACGAACGGCACCTGAACCGGCTGATCGAGCTGGCGTCGAAAGAAGTCCACCGCACGGCCTCCCAGCCGGAGTTCCACCGGCTTGCCACCATGTACGTGGAGCGCTTCCTCCAGACCCGGTACGCGTTCGCGCAGGAGTATGGGCGCGATCTGGTCGGCGCCTTCGGGCGCCTACAAGAGTTGGGCAAGCTGGAGATCATCACGTGCGGCGCCACGCACGGCTTCCTGCCGCTGCTCAACGTGACGCCGAGCGCCGTGCGCGCGCAACTGCGCACCGCGGTGGCGCACTACGAGGAGGTGTTCAGCCGACCGCCCCACGGCATCTGGCTCCCGGAGTGCGGCTACTATCCCGGCCTCGACGAGGTGCTTCGGGACGTGGGGCTGCAGTTCTTCTTCACCGAATCCCACGGGCTGCTGTACGCCGACCCGCGGCCGCGGTACGGCGTGCACGCCCCGGTGTTCTGCCCCACTGGCGTCGCTGCTTTCGCGCGGGACCTCGACTCCTCGAAACAGGTCTGGAGCGCCGAAGAGGGCTATCCCGGCGATCCGGCCTACCGCGACTACTACCGCGACATTGGCTGGGACCTGGACTACGACTACATCAAGCCTTACATCCACGTGGACGGCAAGCGGATCAACACCGGCATCAAGTACCTCCGGATCACCGGCAAGACCGACCAGAAGCAGGTGTATGACCGTGCCTGGGCGCTGGAGCGGGCTGCGGATCACGCCGGCAACTTCATGTTCAACCGTGAGCGCCAGGTGGAATGGCTCGCCCCTGTCATGGACCGGCCGCCGATCGTGGTGGCGCCATACGACGCCGAGCTCTTCGGGCACTGGTGGTTCCCTGGGGGCACAAGGGCTACCACGAGGTGTGGCTGAACGGCGGCAACGACTGGATCTACCGCCACCTGCACACCGCGGCGCGGCGGATGGAGGAATTGACGCGCGCGTTCCCCCGGGCGGAGGGCCTGAAGCGGCGTGCCCTGACCCAGGCCGGGCGGGAACTCCTGCTGGCGCAGAGCTCCGACTGGGCCTTCATCATGAAGACAGGAACGATGGCGGAGTACGCCGTGAAGCGCACAAAGGAGCACCTCACCCGGTTCACCAGCCTCTACGAGCAACTCCGCTCCGGCCGCATCGACGCCGCCGGGCTGAAAGACATCGAAGAAAGGGACAACCTCTTCCCGAAACTCGACTACCGTAACTTCACGTGACGGGCTATTTCAGCTTCAGGATCTCCTTCAATTTGGTTTGCCACTCACCGGTGATGCTCTTCACGGTCCCCTGCTCGTCTACCTCGATCGTCACTGGCTCATTGAAGTGAAGGTTCGCCGTTAGTCTCCAGTCGGGAGCCTTGAACGTCTTGGTGTCACCAGAGTCGGTCCTGATCGTTACCGTGATATTGCCGATGTTCTCAGCCACAACGTCAACGATGTGCCCCTTGACCGTCTTGGCGCTGGCCGCATCAGGCATCAAGACCAGGCTGCAAAGGGCCGTGACGCCCCAAAACGCCGTAAACACCATAGACTGCCTTGCTCGCCTCATCGACCCATCCCTCCTTGCTGACTCTGGTTTTGATCGCATGTTAACCGGTTAACCATACAAAACGCGAGTCTCCATTACCAGAGCCTGCCGGCCAGTGAATCTCTCGCCTCCCCCACCATGACCGCGATTTTCTCACACCATTGCGGATCCTGGCGTCGAAAGAAGCCTACCGCTTCTTTTAAAGCGGCACCGGCGTAATGGAGGGGGAGCCTGCGGCGCCAAGCCTTTGGGACATGGGCGAAGTATTCCTCGGCAAAGGCCCGTGCGGCCATTCGTACCCGGTCACGGGGTATTGGGAAACGCAACGGCATGCTGCAAAGATGAGCCAGGAGGGTGGCAGGATCCAGAACCGGATCGGCCTCGGCGAAGTAGTCGAGATCAAGGAGGTCAACGCGGTCACCATTCAGCAGGATGTGATCGATCGTGAGATCCCGATGGGTCGGCCCGGGCGGGACCTCTTCGAGGCCCGCGACGACGGCGCCGATGATTCGGTCGACCTCTGCTGATAACTGGGGACAGGCCCACTGGAGCATGTTCCCCACCCACTTCAGATCAGAGATCTCGTCCTCTCGCGAGTGGCGCCGCGTCGTGGGAACATCATCTTGATTGAAGGTCGCCAGGGCCTGGGCGATGCGGCGCGCAGCCAAGGGTATTTCGCGGTCTTGAAGAAGGACCTCCCCGAGCGAGGTGCCGGGAGACTCCTCTTGAAGGAGGGCGTGAAGGTTAGGCAGATAGGCGATCGGCTTGCCGATGGTGAAGCCTTCTCCTCCGGCCTCAGGCCTTCTCCACAGCGCCTGGAGGACTTGATACGTTCGTTCCCCTTCTTCGCCACGGTACACCTTCACGTAGAAGCGCCTCTTCTCCCTTCTGCCTGTCGCGGCATCCCGCATCTCCGCCTCGTACCGGAGGACCGCTCTCGCTCCGGCCCGGTACCGGATCGGTTCGATGTTCCATACGTCGGCGTGCCAGTTGCCCGGGCCGAACCAGTCAAGGAGCTGATGCTCTAGGTCGGGCGATGGCCTCGTCATTAGGAGCGGAAGAGCCGGTATCCGACGGTCGTAGGGGAACACCTGCACGAGCATGTTGAGGTCTGGGATAAAGGAGACAGGTTCGAACGTCAGGAAAGCCTGCGGGACCTCCTGCCCTGGATGCGCGGCTCGAAGCTTTCGCCACATCCTCTCGGCCCGATCCTCGGCATAGATCACCCCGCTCACCCACTGATTCCGCTCACGACCTGTCCCCGGCTCGAGGAGGCGCAGGGTGTATTGAAGCGTGCAGCGGACGTCTCGAAGATAGCGGACCCAAGAGAGAAGGCAATCTTGGATGTGATAGACCCTGCCGGGGAGCGGAGAGAGGTGCCCTCGGAACATCTCTCGCATCACCTCAGGATCGCTGGCGATCTTAAGCTGGGGAAGGCCGGGGTCAGCCGGGAAGGCCTCAAGGTTCATTATTTAAGCTCAAAGGTAGATGACACGGTACCGCAGGCTCCCCTCCAGCCGTCCCACGCGTTGACCGAGCCTCCGTACCCAGTGCGCCCAGTCCGACTTGCCACGGATGTGATGGAGGCGCTGTATTAGCCTCAGCCAGTCCCTCAGCCCATCCCCGATCGAGCGCCCCGGCATACCGGCCGCTCGGTACCGGCAGTACAGCAAAGCGTCGCCCCTGCCTGAAAGGCGCGCCTGTTTGTATATGCGGGGGAGACTCTGGCGGAACCGAACTCGCACAGTCGCTTCGGATACCAGGTGCAGCGGTATCCCGGCAAGCTGCACCCGCCAACAGAAGTCAACATCCTCGCCTCCGAGGAGGTTCTCATCGAAGCCCCCCGCAGACTCGAAGATCGGGCGCCTGATGCCGATCCTGGTCCCGCCCGCGTGGGGCAAGAAGCCGTAAAAGTTCCTGAACCCCTCGTACGGGTGTGTGCGCCGACTCAACCGGACCCACCCCGTGTTGAGCGACTCGCTATCGCGGTGGGCGGCGACGAAGTCGTGATGCGCCAGCGCACCGGCCATCGCGGGCAGGTAGCCCGGCACAATCTGATCGTCGGCGTCGAGGAATAGGAACGCCTCGCCTGAGGCCGAACGCGCCCCGACGTTGCGAGCATACGATGCCCCCCGCCGAGCGGAGGCGTCAACGACGAGCAGGCGTGGTAGGCGATCCTTAAACCGCTCGGCGACCTCACGGGTCCCGTCCGTTGAACCGTTATCGGCGATGACCACCTCCCACCACCCTTGCCACTCCTCGCGGGCTAGCGCCCATAGCTGCACAGGGAGTTGGTCGGCCGAGTTAAGACAGGGGATGACGACGCTGAGCCTCATCCCTGGCGTTTGGCTCTTACCCATAGGGTGCCCTTGTCCGCCCCTTATGCCTCCTCTATCGAAATAGTCCGCGCCTTGTCCCGCCCGGTCTTGAGCTCGTAGAGCTGGCGGTACTGGCCGCTCTTGGCCATGAGCTCGCTATGCCTTCCACGCTCGACGATCCGGCCCTCGTCCAGAACCAAAACAAGATCTGCCTGGGCCACCGCCTGGAGGTCATGAGTGATCAAGAGGCAGGTCTTCCCGGCCATGAGTCGCTTCAATGCCTCCCGGACTGCCATCTCGCTCTCGACATCAAGGCCTCTCATGGGCTCGTCCAAGATCAGAATGGGCGCATTGCGGATGAGGGCCCTGGCGATGGCGATCCGCTGCCGCTGGCCACCCGATAGGGTGTCGCCCCGCTCGCCGATGACGGTGTCGTACTCGCGTTCAAGCTCGAGGATAAAGTCGTGGGCGTTGGCCGCATTGGTCGCAGCAACGATTTCCTCCATGGTGGCATCCAACTTCCCATAGGCGATGTTTTCCTTGATGGTCGTGCAGAAGAGGACCGACTCCTGAAGAACCACGGCGATCTGTTCCCTTAACGAGGCGAGCTTGTACTGGCGGATATCGGTCCCATCGATGAGGATCCGGCCCTGTTGGGGGTCGTAGAAACGGAGAAGGAGGTTTGCGATCGTCGACTTCCCCACCCCACTCGGCCCCACCAGGGCCACTGTTTGACCGGGAGAAATTGTAAACGAGACATTTGTCAAGAGACTCTTGCCGTTCCCGTAATCAAAAGAGACATTCTCGAAGATGATTTCCCCTTTCAGGCCAGACGCTTCCACCGCCTGAGCGCTGTCCTGAATCTCTGGTTCTATCTCCAAGATCTCAGCGATCCGCTCAGCGCTGACCATCGCCTTTGAGGCCCTGGCGGACAGCCTGGCAAGGCCGCGGATCGGCTTATACAGGTTAGTCGTGTAGGAAGCGAAGATCAGGATGTCGCCTGGCGTCATCCGACCCTCGAGCACCTGCAAGCAGCCCAAAAGGATCACAGCCCAGGTACCAACGGCGGTGATAATCTCCACGGTCCGCGTGGCAGACGCCTCCACCCGGGCAGTCCGGATACTATCTTCCAGGGTCTGACCGCTCTCGGTTTCAAACCGGTCCTCCTCATATCTCTCCCGACCAAAGGCTTGCACCACGGAGACCGCCATGAGGATCTCACTAATTCGCGAGACCATCCTCCCCTCGCTTCTCCGCTGGCGCTTGGCTGAGGTTTTGATTTTTCGATAGAGGGAAGAAAGCGTGTAGAACAGGACCGGCAACGTCGCAAGGACGATCAGGCTTAAGTTCCAATTTAGAGCGAACATGACTGCAAACATCCCGAAGAAGGTCAGCAGATAGCCAACGACGGCCAGTGCTGACTCCACGAAGACATCTTTCAGGGTGTTCGTATCGCCGGTGACCTTGATCAGGAGTTCCCCGGACCGGGCCCGGTTATGAAAGGAGAGCGAAAGCCGCTGGAGATGGACAAAGAGCTGCCGCCGGAGAGAGTAAACCATCTGATAACCAATGCGCGAGGTGATGTGCAGTTGGGCGTAAGAGAACAAGCCCTTGAGGAGAGCGATCAGGACAATAGCGAGGGAGATAAGAGCCAGAGCGGGGACCTTTCCGTGTTGCAGCACGCCTCCTAAAAACGAAAGAGCGGGGGGGAGGCGTTGGTCCAACAAAACATAATCGAAGATAATTTTGAGCGGCCAGGGAGCCAAGAGGCCCGTCACAGTAAAACCGAGCATACACAGGGCAGCGAGAAAGAGGCTCGCCTTTACCTGTAGCAGTTGATTGATGACAACCTGCTTGAATCGGCTTCGTCGCCGTTGTGGCATCGCGTTCCTCAGACAAAAGGTTCGCGCGAGCTGTTATCGGACGTGCGCTCTAGGCGCTCGCGCTCAACCGACTGCAGGGGGTCACCTCACTGCCCGAACCTGCGCGGCAAGCACCTCCTCCAGCAGCCCGGGGAGCCTCCGCACGCCGCTGAAGTCCATCACCTCCTCAGCAGCCGTGGGGCGCTCGACCTTCGCCTCCAGCCACGCTGAGATCGCCTCGGGGGTTAGCTCGGAAGGGTGCAGCATGTCCACCAGCCCAAGCGCGGCAAAGCGCTCTGCACGGATGAGCTGCTCAGTCCGCGGCTCGGTCCTGGGAACCACCAGCGCCGGCTTGCGGTACGCCAGGATCTCGCAGATCGTGTTATATCCGGCCATCGCCACCACGCGGTCGGCCCGCTCAAGAAGAGGGCAGGGATGGGTCACGAACTCAAGGACGTGCGCGCGCGGATGCTGCGCTGCAAGCGACTTGAGTGAAGCCCGCGACTCCGCGGGCATGAGGGGGCCTGTTACCACCACGCCGGTGCCAGGCTTCTTTGCGCGCAGGAACGCTTCGGCGAGCGTCAATCCGTCCCTTCCGCCCCCGACCAGACACAGGGTAATCGGTCTTGAGCCACCCTCCGGCAGCAGCGCATCGAAGAGCCAGCGGTCGGCCTCCCATTCGGGGTCGGCTACGTCCAGCGGATTCAGGTATCCGGTGAAGCACACCCGTTGGGCGATGTCCTCCGGGAAGCCGTACTCCCTGACCGTATCGTACACGCTGCG
>VBOF01000043.1 GCA_005877855.1 Nitrospirota bacterium
GCACCAAGTCAGACAGCGGCATTGCGCCGCTACCGGCGAGTTTCTTGAACCAGGCCCCCACGGACACTCCTCACCCCCACCCTGACCCTCCCCAATGACCCATTGCAACCAGGGAGCAATGGGTGCCCCGGGGGAGGGGGTGGATTAGACAGGTTCGAATTCGATCGTGAAGTGGCGCAGCACCGATGCCTGCCGGATCACACGGAAGCCCCGCAGGGTCTCGCGCGGCTTGAAGACATGCTCGGCCACTTCGACCACGTAGTCGATGTGGCTCTGCGTGTAGGCCCGCCGCGGGATGGCCATGCGGACGAGGTCCATATCGGAGGGGATTTCCCGCCCACCCACGTTCCGGCCGAACATCGCGTTGCCGATCTCGCCGGTCCGAATCCCCCCGTGCTCGTAGATCGCCGAGCAGAGGCTCTGGGCGGGGAACTGGGTGGGCGGGATGTGCGGCAGCAGCGCCCGCGCGTCAATGTACACGGCGTGGCCCCCCGGCGGCTGCACGATCGGGTAGCCGATCTTGGCGAGCCGCTCCGCCAGATATTCCACCGAGCGGAGCCGATACTTGAGGTAGTCCTCGTCCAGGACTTCCTGGAGCCCTTGCGCGATCGCGTCCAGGTCGCGGCCCGCGAGCCCGCCGTACGTCGGAAAGCCTTCCGTGAGAACCAAGAGATTGCGGCACTCCTGCGCCCAGTCCTCGTTGTTCATCCCCAAAAAGCCGCCGATGTTGACCAGTCCGTCCTTCTTCGCGCTCATCGTGCAGCCGTCCGACAGGCGGTACATCTCGCGGGCGATGGCCGCCGCGGGCTTGCTCTGGTAGCCGGGCTCCCGCAGCTTGATGAAGTAGGCGTTCTCGGCGAAGCGGCAGGCATCCAGGAAGAGCGGGACGCCGTAGCGGTGGCACAGCACGCTGGTCTGGCGGAGGTTCTCCATCGAGACCGGCTGCCCGCCGCCGGAGTTGTTCGTCACCGTCAGCATGCAGAGCGGGACCTGCCCTGGCTTGGCCTCCTTGAGCAACGCTTCCAGCTTATTTAGGTCTATGTTGCCCTTGAATGGATGACGGGATTGCGGCTGTTTGCCCTCCGCAATCACGAAGTCCAGCGCCTCCGCGCCTGCCGCTTCGATATTCGCGCGAGTCGTGTCGAAGTGCGTGTTGTTGGGAACGATCTGCCCCTTGCCACAGACGGTCGAGAAGAGGATGCGCTCGGCGGCTCGACCCTGGTGCGTCGGGATGATGTGCGTGTACCCGGTCAGGTCTTTGACCGCCGCTTCGAACCGGTAGAAGCTGTTCGAGCCCGCGTAGGCGTTGTCGCCGCGCATCATCGCGGCCCACTGCTCCGAGGACATCGCCGACGTCCCGCTGTCGGTCAGGAGATCGATGAGGATGTCCTTGGCCCGGATGTTGAACATGTTGTAGTGGGCCTGTCGGAGGACCGCCTGCCGCTCCTCTCGCGTCGTCATCCGGATCGGCTCGACGACCTTGATCTTGAAGGGCTCGATGATGGTCTTGAACATGGGGCTAGTATACCGCGACGGGTCGCTCGGCGTCATTCACCGAGGCGGATGAAACAGAGCGGGTCCTGGACGATCGCGGTCGGGTAGTCCTCGTCCTCGACCGCGTACGGGACGCCATGGCGCTCGCACCAATCGGTGATCCAGGGGATCTCTTCCACTGAGGTGGTGACGAGGGCAGAGCGTGCAACTTTCGCGAGGCAGCCGGCGGCCAGGGCGAGGACAGCCTGGCGCTCGACGGTGAACGCGGCCGGGTCAAACGTCACGGGGTTGGCTCGTCCGGAAGACAGCGCGCCGAGCTCCGGAAAACATTCCGGGTCGTTCAGCACGCTGACGATCCACAGATGGTCGAAGGAGCCCTCGGCCTCCCGCGCATCCTTGGCCTGGAACTCGAACGGCACCCCCATGCAGGCCCGGTTGAGCACGGCCACCTCATCGGCGCGCAGGTTGTACACGGCGACCGTCCGGTGCAGCTCGGTTGTTTCCATCACGAGCGGCGGCAGTTCGGCGACGCCGGCGCCCACGTACAGGCTCCGGCCGCCAGGGCGGAGGCGGTCGCGCAGGACGGCGGCCAGCGTGGTCCCGAGTTCCTGGCACGGCCCCCGCCGTTCCTCCCAGAAGGCGTCGCCTCCTTCGTCACAGTAGACGGGTCCCAGCGTTTGGTAGTCCAGGCTATCGAAGATCCGCGTGATGGCTTGGAGCGTGGAGGGTTGGAGAGGTGTCATGGAGGTGAGCGTGTGTGGTGCCGAAGCCGGGATTTGAACCCGGACGGGGTCACCCCCGCTAGACCCTGAATCTAGTGCGTCTGCCAGTTCCGCCACTTCGGCACGGAGCGGAGAGTGGGATTATCAGAGATTTGCAAGCAGGCGTCAAGCGCTGCCTCGACTGGTGTTTCTACCCATGTGATGTTAGAGTCCAATGCTGTGGACGGGCCGGGTCGATGAAGCTCAACGTTCCGCCCGATCGGTTGGGTAAGGTGCTGATCCCGGCGGCCTGGGGCTGGGCGTTTTTGGTGGCCGTCCTGACATTCTGGAGGGCCTGGGACATCCCGGCGCGGCTGCCGGACATCAACGAAGTCGCTACCACCCATCTCTTCCTGTTTCCCGTATCCATGGCGTTGTTCTTTCTCCTGAGCTGGCTCCGCCAGTATTATGACGATGAGCCGTCGCCTCCCGACCCCCGGCCCTTTGTCCGCTGGCGCGCCACGCTCGGCATCTGGACCTTGGCCCTGCTGCACCCCGTCTCTTGTGCCCTCTACCCCGCGGTCTTCAACCTCGACGATCGGACCGTTGATGAAATCAGCCGGGCGGTGGGCGCGATGCGCGTGGGCATGCCGCGCGATGAGATAGAGCAGCGGATCATCGAGCTGAATGCGACGCTCCCCATCTCCATGCAGACAGCCGGTCAGCAACATCGGGTGCGTCAGGAAGAAGTAGCGCGGTATCTGTTAGAGAAGGATCCGGCCGTTCGGCGGCGACTCTGGCCGGACCTTGCGCGAGCGACGCTCGTCTTTATCCCTTGGGGGGCGAAAGCCGGAGTGGAGCCGGATCCGACCGCGCGCGAGCAGCTCTTTCTCCGCCGGACCCGGGCGTCCAGCGACATCGGCGTGGACAAGATTCGCGTCCGCTACACGCCTGCCTTCACCGTGGATGAGATCGTCTATTCGTCCAACCGCCAGCTTACCATGGAGCGCGAACCCTGCACGGTCCACCTGAAAGTCCCGGCGCCGCCCGAGGCTTCGTTTCCGTATCCCTGTACGCGGTAGGGGCAGTTCGCGAACCGCCCCTACTGCGGGTTTCTAAGCCGCAGAGTGTTGAGGAGAAACGACGGAGTCGGCCGTCTGCGTGGTCCGCTCGACAAGTGGCAAATAGATCCGAAACGTTGTGCCCAAACCAAGTTGACTCTCTACGGCAATCTGACCGCCATTTTGCTTGACAAGCCCGTACACCATGGCCAGATCCAGCCCTGGCGTCCTCCCGTACTCCTTCATCCTAAAGAACGGTTCGAAGAGGTGAATCCGCATCTCTTCGTCCATCACCCAGCCGGAGGCGCTCATCGCCAGCATGGCGTACTTTCCTGGGCCGATCCGACCGTGCGGGTGGTGCGAGATCGCCGACCCCCGAATGCTTGAGGTTTCAATGGTGATCTTTCCGCCCTGCGGCATCGCTTCTCGTGCGTTGGCAGCCAGCTTGATGATGACCTGCTCAATCTGTCCGAGGTCAACTTTCACCCACGCCAGAGTGGGGTCGAGCATTGTAGTCAGTTCGATGTCCTTTCCTACGACCCATTCCAGCACTCCACGCAGGTTGGTCACGAGAGCATTGAGGTCCAATACTGTTGGTTTCACTCGTTGACTGCTGCTAAAAGCTAGCAATTTGCGGGTCAACTCCATACCCTTGTCGGCTGCTTTCCTGATTTCTTCGACCTTACTTTGTATCCGGCCATTTTGATCAAGACCGCTCAGCAAGAGCAGGCTGAGTCGAGAGAGAACCGTGAAGATCGTCTCAAAATCCCGGGCAATTTCTCTTGCAAGGTTTCCCAAAGCTTCCAGCTTCTGAGCCTGGCGGGCTTGTTCTTCTAGTTGCTTGCGTTCAGCAATGTCTCGGGTTATGAACACAAACGCCATGGGGTGCCCGGCAGGGTCTCGTGTCAGAGAGCCCTTAATTTCCAAGGAGAGGATCTTGCCCGCATCGTTGCGATACTGCATCTCATACGCCCGCATGACCCCTGTGGCCTCTAATACATCAATTTTCTCCTGCTCCAAGAGGCCACCTAAAGTCGTGGACACCGGTTTGCCGACCAGTTCCGTCTTCGCATACCCAAACAATTGGGTGGCCGCTTGATTGGCGACCCTTACGATCCTTTCGGAGTCCAATACGAGCAATGCATCGGCCATCGTGTGGATGATCTGCTCTGCAGCGAAAGCCGGGGTGATCTCCTGCAGGCGATAGCGCCACACCGCTCTGAACATCAATACTACGAAGCCCAGCACGGGAACGTAACCGAAGGGGTAGACATGAATCCCATAGGCGGGCAGGTAGTCGACCACCCCCAGATAGGCTACCCCTAAGGCGACCAGTAAAGCTTTGATCCGCTGGTGATGGATGACCTGAGTAGAACGGCTAAGTTCCTTCTGCAAGAGTCGTAGGCTTCCGAACAGCAGGCCGAAGAAGAAGACCAGGAAAGGCACACTCAGAGGTCCGTATCGCGGGTAGTAGCCCCATGCATAGTGGTTCATCCCGGTGATGAAGCGGTCTGATGCGAGGATGCTACAGTAAAACAATCCCGATAACGCCAGACCGCCCCAGGCCATCGCTCGAAATTCATCAAGGCGCTGGACTATCGCCAACGTGAAGAGAAAGACCAGAGTTGGAATAACTACAACCCCAAGGTGCTCCACCTTGGCCCACCAGAGGGCAACCGGTTCGTTAAGGGTGAAATAAATTACCCCTGCAGAGAGGAGCCAGCTCGCGACGCTCATCGTGAGTCCGCAAAACGCGAGGCTCACCTTCGAGCCACGTTCACGAAGGAGCGCGACGATTCCTAAGATTGCGGTCAGAAGCCCCACCACCCACGGGCCTGCCGCGTGAAGGCTTACCGCGTAGTTGCTGGGATTTAACACTTCTGCAAGCATGAGCCTTCCTTCTCTGACTAGGGTTTCCGAGTAGAGGCAGTCAAACGGCAACTGGCTACATCGTGGGCCATCGAACTGCCCTAATCAAGTGCGGCAAGGTAAGAGGAGACAGTATTTTCGGAGAGGTCGCTAGGTACGCGCTATCCCTTCAATACCTGAATTATGGAGGGGAAAAGACTGGAGGGAGCGGCAGCGGTGAGGGCGATTCGCGAACCACCCCTACGCGGGCGCCGGTTGGGCCGGCGCAGCCGGCGGTCTCGACAGCGACGTCGGCCAGCCGAGCGAGACCCCGTACGGAGTGGGCGAGGGGGGAGGCAGTTCGTGCGGGTCGCCCGCCAGGACGATCCGTTCCCGCGCCAGGCACGCGCAGGCTACGAGCAAAGGGAGCGGTATGCGGGGGCCCTCGTCGACGAGCAAGGCGTCGTACCGGATTGAATCGAAAATGGCGTCGCCGATCACGCGGACGGGCGTGACGGCGAGGAGCCGCTTGGCCTGGAGGAACGGCAGCCGTTTGGTGTCCTCTTCCATGACCAGGACGTCCCGCACCTTCGCGACGCCCCCCAGGCGCTCGATCTCGCCTTTGAGCTCCTCGTACTCGGGCCGCAGCTCCGGGTCCACATGGGCTTCCGGCTTGAGTTCGTTGATGCGCGCCTGCGCGACCTCCAGCTCGTTCATGCACTCCTGCTTCTGCACCTCGTAGAGCGCGCAGTTTTCCTTCATCGTGGCGACGTTGCTCCCCACCACCTGCATGCCCAGGCGTTGCCAGAGGGGGAGGCGTTCGTAGACCGCCTGGAGATTCTGGAGGCGTTTGATCTCGGCCTGCGTGTCACCCAGGGCTGTGAGCAGGCGCCATTCGAGGTGGCGCACTTCGTCGAGGTCCTTCTGCTTGTCCGCCTTGTAGCGGAGGATCGGCGCGAGTTCCAGGTACCGCTCCAGCTTGCGCCGCAGGCCTGCCTTGTCCCGGCAGCCAGGAGGGCTTCGGTCAACGTCCGGTTGTCGGGCGCGATGAGCAGGACGCGTTTGTTGGCCTTGACGAGGTCCGTCACGACGGCGGCCAGCCTGGCGCGACGCGCTGCCCGGTCGGCATCCCAGATGGTCGTGAGGACGGACGTGACGACTGTGGAACGGAGCATCGGGTCCGTCACGGATGGGTCCGGGGCCACCCACGGCAGCAGGCGGTCCGCCGCGCTGAAATGGTAGGACGACGGGCGGTGCAGCATGTCCTCCAGCCGTTGGTGGAGTTTCTGGAGGAAGCCGGAGGGATCGTCGGCGCGTTCCTCGTCGGCCACTAGGCAGATGAGGGAGGGCAAGAGGTCGAAGGCCTTCACTCGTGCAGGTGCTCCAGCAGGCAGAGGGCCAGGCAACCGAGTTCGCCGGCCGGGTCCATCCGTTGATTCTGACACTGGCGGGTGCGCACACAGACGAGCGCCGGGCGCAGGCGAGTGGAGACGTCCACCGGCAAGTCGCCCACCTGGTAGATCAGGACTCGCCCTTCGTCCGTCGCCGACAGGATCAGCAACCGGCGGCGCGCATCGTCTTCGATGACTGCTGCCTGCGGCGCTTGAGGACCGAGTCGTCCAAGGCGATAGCCGTCCAACGTCCATTGCTGCTTGATCAGGTGGGACGGCGGGCGCAACGCGGTGGGACTCAACCGGATGTTCAGTTGGAGCGGGTCGAAGGCCTGATCGCCCCCTTGCGCCATGCCGGGAAGAAGACTCACGGCGGCGAGCGTCGCGACCAGAAATGTTCGGAAAATCATGCCGTTATTCTAACGAAGCAGACCCGCGATCACAAGTCGCGGTTCGTTGACTTTCACCACTTGCTCCTGTAGTATCTGCATTCCTCCCCACAAGAAGTTGTAGCCATGAAGGTGATTCTGCGAGAGGACGTCCAAGGTGTCGGCAACATAGGGGATATTCTTGAGGTTGCCCCTGGTTATGCCCGCAATTTTCTCTTTCCCCGGAACAAAGCGGTGGAGGCGACTGGTCGCAGTCTGAAGGCGATCGAACATGCCAAGCGCGTGGTCGGCGAAAAGGCGCGCAAAGAGAAGGCCGTGCTCGAAGAGGTCGCGAAGAAGGTCGGCGCGATCGCCGTGACGATTCCCGTCCAGGTCGGCAAGGACGACAAACTGTTCGGGGCCGTGACCGCCAAGGACATCGCCGAGGCTATTGCGGCTCAAGGGGTCGAGGTGGACAAGCGCAAGATCGAACTAGGCCATCCGATCAAGGAACTCGGCACCGTCTCGGTGCCGGTCAAGCTCCACTCCCAGGTGACGGCCACGGTGAGCGTGACCGTGGTCAGGGCCGAAGCCTCCGGCGACGCGCCGGCCTCCGGCAAGGAAGGCTAACGCATCCATGCCCAACCCGCTGAAGACGACCGATCCTGAGGTCTACGAGGCCATCCGGAAGGAGGGCCGTCGCCAGCGCGACAAGGTCCTGTTGATCGCGTCGGAGAACTTCGCCAGCCCGGCGGTCCTGGCCGCGCAGGGCTCGATCATGACCAACAAGTACGCCGAGGGCTATCCGGGTCGCCGCTACTATGGGGGCTGCCAGTACATGGACGTGGTCGAGTCGCTGGCGATCGAGCGCGCCAAGCAGATCTTCGGCGCGGACCACGTGAATGTCCAGCCCCATTCGGGAGCGCAGGCCAACATGGCCGTCTACTTCACGGTCCTCAAGCCGGGGGACGCGATCCTGGGTATGGATCTGGCCCATGGCGGCCACCTCACTCACGGGAGCCGCGTCAGCTTCTCCGGCATTCTCTACCGCGCCTATTCCTATGGCGTGGATCGGACCACCGAGCGCATCGATTACGACGCGGTGGGAAAGATGGCTGAAGAATGCCGTCCGCGGCTGATCGTCGTCGGCGCCAGCGCCTACCCCCGCATCCTCGACTTCCCCAAGTTTCACGAGATCGCCAAAGCGGTCGGAGCCTATCTCATGGTGGACATCGCCCATATCGCGGGCTTGATCGCCGCCGGCCTGCATCCGAGCCCCATCCCCTATGCCGACTTTGTCACCACCACGACCCACAAGACGCTGCGCGGGCCACGGGGCGGCATGGTGCTGTGCAAGGCGGAATATGCCAAGGCGCTGGACAAAGCGATCTTCCCCGGTCTCCAAGGGGGGCCGCTGATGCACGTCATTGCCGCCAAGGCCGTCGCCCTGAAAGAGGCGCTCTCCCCCGGCTTCAAGAAGTACCAGCAACAGGTTGTGGCGAACGCCAAGGCCCTGGCGAGCGGCCTCCAGAAGCGAGGCCTCCGGATCGTGTCGGGGGGTACGGATACCCATCTGATGCTGGTGGATGTCACGACGAAAGGGATGACCGGCAAGGAAGCCGAAGCGGCCCTGGACGAGGCGGGCATCACGGTCAACAAGAACGCGATCCCGTTCGATGAGAAGCCGCCGGCCATCGCCAGCGGCATCAGGCTCGGCACGCCGATCGTGACCACGCGCGGCATGCGGGAGAAGGAGATGGACGAGATCGCCGATGCCATTGACAAGGTCCTCTCGCATCATCAGGATGAGACCGTCAGGCGGCTCGTGCGCTCGCGCATGCGCGCCTTGTGCGGGAAGTTCCCGGTCTTTGCAAAGTACCGGTAGGGAGAGGGCGGCCGTCGGTGCGATGCCCGTTTTGTAGCCACGTGGAAGACAAGGTCGTGGACTCGCGGATGGCGAAGGAAGGCGAGGCCATCCGCCGGCGCCGGGAGTGCCTGGGGTGCAAGCGGCGGTTCACCACCTACGAGCGGGTCGAGGAAGTGCTCCCCATGATCATCAAGAAAGACGGGCGGCGGGAGTCCTTCGACCGGGCCAAGGTGCTGGCCGGCTTGAAGAAAGCCTGTGAGAAACGCCCGATCAGCGTGGCGACGCTGGAGGCCGTCGCAGACCGCATCGAGAAGCGAATCCAGGAGCGGGGCGAGGCCGAGGTCCCGTGCCGCGTGGTGGGCGAGGAGGTCATGTCTGAGCTCCACCAGCTCGATCAGGTCGCGTATGTGCGCTTCGCTTCCGTGTACCGGGAATTCAAAGACGTCGCACAGTTCATGGATGAGGTCAAGGGACTCCTTCGCGAGCGGGGCGAGGGACAGGCCTAGCGCGAGCCCCGCCGCCTTCGTTTCCCGCCTGCGTCAACCGGGCGATCATCCTTCCATGCGGGAGTGTGTGCGATGCCGGTAAAGAGCAAACCTTCGTCCCGTCCGGACCCGGCCGAACCCCGCGTCACGCACGTGGCCATTATCGGCGCGGGCGCCGGGGGCTCGGCCCTCCTGACGGTCCTGGCCCCGGACCCGCTGGTTCGCATCGTCGGTGTGGCCGAGATCGATCCCAAGGCTCCGGGCCTGCGCCTGGCCAAACGCTACGGCATTCCCGTGACGCGGAACTTCCGCGACCTGCTGAGCGCGGAGGAAGTGGACCTGATCATCGACGTCACCGGCAATCCGGCGGTTGAGGACGCGCTGTTCGAGCTCGACCGGGTCGGAGTAACCGTGGTCCGCGGAACGAGCGCCAAGTTCATGTGGCAACTCATCGAGGCGCGCGTGCGCTCGAACGCCGAGACCAAGCGACACCTCAAGAAATTCCAGGAGCTCTCCAAGTTGTACGAAAAGGAGGCCGGCTCCGCCGTCACGGGCGAGCGCAGCCGTATTGCCTGCGAGATCCATGACGGGTTGGTCCAGACCTTGGCCGGGATCAATCTCAAACTGGACTTGTGCCGGGAACTCATCTTTTCGGATCCCACCCGCAGCTTTGAGCTGTTGAGCGACGCCAAGGCCCAGCTCAAGACGGCCATCGACGAATCACGGCAGGTGATCTTCAACCTCCGTCCGCTCTACTTCGAATCGATGGAGCTGGTGCCGGCGCTGAAAAATTACCTCAAGTCGTACGAGACGCAATCGCACATCCGGACCGAGTTGGTGTGGTCGGGCGACGAAGCGGCGATGGCACCGACGACCAAGATCGTCCTGTTCCGGATCATGCAGGAAGCGCTCAGCAACGTCCAAAAGCACGCCAAGGCGGATCGGGCCACGATCACCTTGGCCGTCGTGGAGAGCCGGATCAAAGGCGCGATCGAGGACAACGGGATCGGGTTCGACGTGGAGGCCATGTCGCAGGATCCGACCAAATGGCAGTCGTTCGGCTTGAAAGGGATTCATGAGCGGGCTCGCCTGGTCGGGGGCACGGCCCGCGTGGAATCGCGGAAGGGGCAGGGCACTCGCGTGCTCGTCGATATCCCCATCACTCCGGAGGAGGAGCGGCGGCGTGGAGCGGATCAGGGTCCTGATCGCCGATGACCACCGCGTGGTCCGGGAGGGCCTCGCGGCGATCATGCGGGAGAGCGGCGACCTGGAGGTTCTGGGCGAGGCCCGTGACGGTCAGGAGGCCGTGGAGAAGGCGCGGGAATTACAGCCCGATGTCATCCTGATGGACGTGAGCATGCCCCGCATGAACGGGGTGGAGGCGACCCGCGCCATCAAGCGGGAGTCTCCGCACATCGGCATCGTGGCCCTCACGATGTACGATGAGGAGAAATACATTTTCGACCTTGTCCGCGCCGGAGCCACGGGCTATCTGCTGAAGGATTCCGACTCGGCGCAGATCATCTCGGCCATCCGGTCGATCTACAAAGGCGAGTCCCTCATCCATCCGTCCGTAGCGAGCAAGATCCTTGCGGAGTTCTCTTTGCTGGCGGAAGGGAAGGGCAGGAAGCAGGCCCGGACGGAGCACGACCTGACCGAGCGGGAGATCACCGTGCTGCGCCTGGTGGCCGACGGGAAAACGAACAAGGAGATCGCCAACGAGCTTGACCTGAGCGAGAAGACCGTCAAGAACCATGTGCGGAACATCTTCCACAAACTACAAGTCTATGACCGCACGCAAGCCGCCATTTTGGCCATCCGCAAGGGGCTGATTGAGCTCGACCCCAAGCCCTAATACCCGTGATTGATCTCCTGTGACAACACAGCCCTGCGGCCGGAGAAATGCTACAAATGAAGGGTTTTTACAACAGAACTCATTTACAACGGACCTTGAGCGTGGGGTCGAGCAGTCACAAACATTCAATAAATCAATGACTTGCTAAACAAGTTTGTGATCTTATCGGTAGGTATTACTCTTGCTAGTCTTATGAAAGCCTGCACCAGTAAGGAGCCTAATGCGCCAGCAGCAGACGATTCGAAAGCCGGTAACGTGTACGGGGGTGGGCCTTCACTCCGGGTGCGGGGTGTCGCTGACCCTCACACCAGCCCCGCCCGATACTGGAATCGTCTTCATTCGAACGGACCTCAGCGTCAAGCCGAGGATTCCTGCAGTCATCGCCAACGTGCGCCCGACCCTGTTGTCGACGACGATTGGAGTGGACGGCGTGCAGGTCCAGACCGTCGAGCACCTCCTGGCTGCAGCTGCA
>VBOF01000044.1 GCA_005877855.1 Nitrospirota bacterium
TCTTCAGCGCTGCGAACAGCGGCAGCAGCTGCGCCGTCGTGGCGCCGGGCTCGTAGGTGTCCAGCAGGGCGTCGTAAGGCGTCGGGACCGGTCCGCGATAACCGACTTCTTCCTTCTTGAGGGCCACGATGGTCGTGAGGTGCGGCAGGAACGACGCGAAATCGTCCCGCTTTTTGGCGTCGGCCCACGCCTGCTGGGCGAGGGAGCAGGTCTTGCCCAGTCGCCGGACGAAGTCGTTCGGCACCTGCTTGGCCTTGGTGTAGTCGCGCCAGGTCTCCCGCAGCAGGGCTCGCGCGACCGGATCCCAGCCGTCTGTGGCGCCGCTGAGCAGGTTTCCGGTCTTCAAGTCCAGCCAGCGGCCCAGCAAGTCTTCCGTTTCGGGTGACGTCAGCCGTTCGTGCGCCAGTCCCTGTAAGGTGGCGAGGTGCTCCGCCCGCGCCTCGCCGCCGCCAGGCGGCATGTAGGTTTCCTGGTCCCAGGAGAGCACCGACGCGGCGCTGTTCAGGTGCGCGATCGGCAGCAGGTGGCGCCGCAAGGGCTCGAGCATCACGAGCGGGCTCATCATCCCCCGACCTTCTGCGGCCGCTGGAGAAACAGGATGAAGACCAGGAGCGTGGGGAGGGGAGCAAAGAGAAACGGCGGCAGCCAGGGCCACACGTTCGCGCCGCGGATACGCGCCTGATCGAACATCCAGATGAACACCCAGAGGGCCAGCAGGCTGTAGTTCACGAAAATATATTGGATCATGTGCGGACGGATGGCACTGGGGCCTCCGCCGATCGTGTGCGGGATCAGATATCCCTCAGCCACGACAAACAGAACCAGCGCCGCGATGGCGAACCGTTTGCTCCAGACGACCATTGGGTATCCCTCCATATCTCCGGCATATTCCGGATCAACGCCTATGGTAGAATACCACTCCCCTTTCGTAAAGGCGACAACCGAGGAGGATCTTCGTGCGGCGGCGAGTATGCCTCAGGGCCGGGGCGGTTCTCGCAGGAGCTCTGTGTACGCTAGCAGGGATCGAGTCCGAGTCCTTCGCCTTGCAGGTCTCAGAACCCAAGAAAGGGGCGGTGGTCAGGTCCGGCGAGGCGATGAAGGTCAAGGTCAGGTTCCAGCCGGGGCTGCCGGTGGTGAAGGTCACCTACACGCTCTTTGAAGAGGACCGGGCGTTGGATGACATCAAGGTTGAAACTCCGCCGACGGTCGAGGCGACGGGTCCACCGTTTGACGCTGCGTTGCCCGTCCCCGCCGAAGTGGTGGGGGCCATGCGCCTGCTGGCTGTGGCCCAGGTGGCGGAGCGGCGCGGGCAGTACGTGCTGTTCGATGAGGTCTCGTTCCGCGTGCAGCCTGCCGCGGAGCTCAAAGGTCTGGAAGCGGAGATCCCGGTCCGGTTCACCAAGACCATCGGCGAGGTCCGGCTGCTGAGTGTCCGCGGGAGGTACGCCGACCGGGTCGCGAGGGATTTGACCCACAGCCGCACGGGCACCACCTATCGGTCGAGCGATGAGAAGGTCGTGCGGGTCAACCATGACGGACTGGCGCAGGCGATGGGTCAGGGCACGGCGGAGATCGTGGCCCACAACGGCAAGTATGAGGTCAAGATTCCCGTGGTGGTGGAGGTGGAGAACCCCGAGAACCGGCCACCGGTGGCCCATGCTGGAAACGACCAGACCGTCAAGCAAGGGGCGAAGGTCCGGCTCGACGCGCTTCTCAGCGGGGATCCGGAAGGGAAGAACCCCTTGTACTACTGGTCGCAGGTCCAAGGGATCCCGATCAATCTTGTGGAGCCGCTCAGTCCCCGGCCGTACTTCTTCGCGCCCGTGGTGGACGAGCCGCGCCTCCTGCGGTTCCGTTTGATCGTGCGGGACGAGGAAGGGGCCGAGAGCTTCCCGGCCTATGTGAACGTCACCGTGGCGCCCTAATTAATGACAGGGTGGCCGCGGCCCTCCAGACACTTGATGTAGCTGCGTTTGTATTGATGCTCTGCGGACACGCCTTGATGCACGCCGCCGCTGGTCCCACCGATCGCTGATCCCAGCGCGGCCCCATGTCCGGCATTGCCGGAGACGGCGCCGATCACCGCCCCAGCAGCTGCCCCAACCACGGCACCAGCGCCGGTGCCTTTGGCGGCTTCGGTCGCCGTGCCGCCCGACGCCTTGCTGGCCAGCTCCTTGCATTCGGCAAGGTCGCGGTCCAAGGTGTCTTTGTGCATGTCCCGGCTGGCGTCCACGGTGGGTGACCATCCTCCGTACGAGGCGCACCCGCTGATCCACAAGGCGACCATGCCCACGGCCATAAGTCTGGTCATAATCCTCCTCCTTTTGACTCAGTATACCAGAGAGGAGCAGTCACGCTATCTATTCACAGGGGCCTTGTGCGACATAGAGGAGGTAGTTTCCCATGGCATGGAGATCCAAGGGCTCCTGCCGGTTGAGATGGTAGACCATCGTCATCTCATACTCGTCCTTGGTGTTCACCGGAAAGCCCTTGGTGTTGCTGTAGACTTGATGAGGAAGGAACCCGCGCAGGTTCCCGCCGTTCTCGACGTCTGGCACGCTGCGCAGTAATGTCTGGTTCGTGGTTTTGTTGTCGAGTGCGATCATCAGCAGCCCATCATGGCCATGGGGGTAGGCGTACTTGACGCAGCCGTCCACCGTGAATTTCAGGGGCTTCGAGTCCACTTGCACGATTCCCGGCTTCAATTCCCGCCCTTCGTCCGACTCGTTGGGCGGTCGTTTGCTGAACTGGCTGTAGCACACCACGTTGACGCCGACAGTGTAGGCCTTGATCGGTTTCAGGGCGGCGCCGTCAGGGGCCAAGTCCATGGTGAAGGTCGCGATGACGTCCTTGGTCGGAGGGACCTTGTGATAGAAGGCTACGATCGCGACGAGCTTGCTGTCTTTTTTGATCGGCACGCCGTAGCCAGGAGGGAATTGGGCATCCGTGATCTCGATCCCGGCTCCTGCAAAGTAGGTCGGCTCGCCGGGACAGGAGAGGCTCTTTTCTTCCAGGTTCTGGAGCAGGATATGGTGGAGGTACTGGCCGGGCAGCTCCTTGCCGTCCTTGGTGAAGATGCGCGACCTGAAGCCGGTCACGGTCATGTCCTTGGGCGCCTTGAAGGAATGAATCGGCAGGCTGGAGGCTAGGGTACCACTGTGGCCGGCGGGCAGGTCGATCGGCCCGAAGGTGAGGACCAGGGCGTCTCCCTGCAAGGTTACCGCCGTGGTGCCTTTGGGCTGGGGCGCTGCCGGAGCATGGCTATGCGAATTGCTCTCGGCGAAGACCGGTGGAGCAACGAAGAACAGAACGGAGAGGATGAATGCAATTCGAGCCATAGAGCCTCCCATAGCGTTGCGGTTCGGTGCTGGTTCATTAGAAGCTGCAATATTGGTGCCGAAGCAAAACGGCCGGGGAAAGGGGACAGACTTTAAATCTTTCCCCTTTTGAAGTGTGCGGAATTGCTTGCTCGTGACTGTGCTCTTGACCGAAACAGGTGGAAAATGTGTCATAGTGTTCAGGGAGGAGGTCTGGACAATGCTGTACGTTCTCGCAGTCGGAACCGGCTTGCTCGCCCTCCTGCCAATCATCACGTGCGCGGCCGCGGATCCGTTTGCCGTTGAAGTTCCGCTGGACCCGGACGGCATCCAGCGGGCCGTGGTCGAAGCCGACAGCTACGAGTTCAGCCCACGCCATCTTGTCGTACGGGCCGGCAAGCCGGTCGAACTGACCGTCAGGAGCGTGACCGTGCTGGTGCCGCATAACGTAGTCATTGACGATCCCCAGTCCGGCCTTGCGATCAAGGAAGAGATCCCGGCCGGGCAAACCGTGAAGGTCACGTTCACCCCGACGGTGCCGGGTTCGTTCGCGATCTATTGCGACAAGAAACTGCTTTTCTTCAAAAGCCACCGGGAAAAAGGGATGGAGGGGATACTCGAGGTGCGATGAGATGCCCCGGCCTAAACGCATCTCTGGAAGAAGGTCTTGATCCAAGCTGCAAGCTTCTGAAACACGCCCGGTTCATTTGACACCGCGAAAGCGGCCGCGGGCTTCACGATCGGGCGGGCCTGGAGCACGTAGAGCCGTCCGCCAGCGAAGGCCCATTCCATATCGATGGAGCGGCCGTAATGACGCTCGATGGCGATCACCGCTTCGGTTAAGGCCTGGAGCTGCCCATCCTGCAGTGACAGTTGGTCGTGCCGGGGGTCCTCGCGTTCGTGCGTCCCGCCGCCGGTCAGGAGCACGATAGCCCGTTCTTTCTTGCCAAGCTGCCGCTCCAGGATCTGCCGTGTCGGCTTGTGCACGACGAACCGGTCGGGGGACACCCGGCCGGCCACGACGGTCTCTCCAAGCCCCCAGTTGGATTCGAACATGGCCTGGTCCGGATCGCCGGAGACGGGATGGACCGAAAAGCCGACGCCGGCTGCCTCGCTCGCGATCTGCTCCTGCACCACGACCGCGATGCGGGGCTCCGCGGCTGCAAGTCCTCGTTCGCGCTTGTAGGTGACGATGCGGGCATCGAGGCAAGAGGCGAACGCGGCATGGAGCGCCGGTTCCAGCCGGTCCGCGGTGACCCCCAGGACCGTCTCGTAGCCCCCGGCGAAGGACGCACTCTCCAGGTCCTCCTCCGGTGAGGAGGAGCGCACGGCAAAGAGGGTTTTCTCATCGAAGGCGATCAGCGCTTCGCGAAGGCGTTTCTTCTGTTCCGCGTTCAGCTCGTAACCGGTGCTGATGGCCTTGAGTCGCTGGCAGACGTCCCGCAGACCAGCCGGATCCGCGGCGAGGATCTGCTTCCAGGCCGGGGTCGCCTTCAGCAGGACGATCCAGGGCTCGAAGAACGCCGTTGTCAGGACAAAACCAGGCGGGACGGGGAATCCCGCCTGAAACAGCGTGATGAGGGAGACCCCCTTGCCGCCCACTTCATCGCGGGCGGGAAGGGGACTGTCGCCGAACTGGTAGAACGGTTTCAAGTCCTTGTTACGCCATGCGCCGCAAGGCCTCGATGCGCTCTTCGATGGGCGGATGCGTGGCGAACAAGCTCAAAAGGCCGCCCGTGTTGCCGGATATTTTCATAGTGGCGAGCGCGTCGTGGGTGGCGTATTCCACCTGCGCTGCTTCGACGTACCGTTGAATGCTCTGCAACGCCGAGATCATCGGCGCTGGGCCGTAAGCCTTGCCCGAGAACCGATCGGCCTCGAACTCCCGCCGCCGCGAGTGCCAATTGATCACGATCATGGCCAGGATGCCGAGAACGATTTGCAAGACGTAGTAGGCGACGATGCCTAGAACTGCCTGGTCACGTTCTCTAAAGAACCGCTCCACCCACATGGAGATGAAGTACACGAACGTGTTCATCAGGCCGGCCAGCACCGTCGTGGTGAACATGTCGCCGTTCCAGACATGACCCATCTCGTGCGCCAGCACGGATCGAATTTCCTCTTCCTTCAGGTTCTCCAGGAGGCCGGTCGATACGGCGACCATCGCGTTGTTCTTGGTCGGCCCGGTGGCGAAGGCGTTCGGATCGGGCGCGTCGTAGACCCAGACCTCCGGCATCCGGACGTGGAGCCGCTGGGCCAGCTCGCGCACGGTCTGGAACACGACCTCTTCGGCGCGGGTCCGGGGCTCGGTGAGCTGGTAGCAATCCAGCATGGCCCGCGCGAACTGCTTGGAGAAGGCTAAGGAGATAAAAGCCCCTCCGAAGCCGAGGATCCCCGCGTAGAGCAGGATGGTTCCATCCACCGACCCGCGGATGTCGATGCCGAACGCTGGCAGCACGAA
>VBOF01000045.1 GCA_005877855.1 Nitrospirota bacterium
AATGGGAGTGCAGGCTGTCGTGGATACGAATGGTCTGCCCCAGCGGGTGGGCGGCGCTGCGGTCCAGGGTGAGGACGCTTTTCCCGTCCGATTGGTCGAAGGTCCGGTGGGCGCGGTGGACGGCGATCATGCTGATGGTTCCGGTCGCCCATTTCTGGACTTCCGCATTCGGCAGGGATACAGTCACGTCCTGAGCGGATTTCACGGTCACTGTCCCGAGGAACTCCTGGCCGTCCACGTTGATAGTCAGGTCTGCTGAAAATCCGTTGAAATCGGCCGGCCAACGGGCCGTCTTCTCGAATGCTCGCCGCAGCAGCTCGCGCGCTGCCGGATCGTCTTGAATGTCGGTCGGACACGCTTCCTTGTTATAAGTCATGGTCATAAGAGGCCTCCTTGAGTCAGGCAACGGCTGGACCGGTTTCACTTCGCGATGGCCTGATTATAGAGGCCTGTCGGCGGTTCGTCCAGTTTGGTAAGCGGCCAGAAGTGGCAGCGGGCATCGGAGCGAAAACTACATAGTCCTTCGTACATCGAATTATTCAAAAACTCGCTCGCATTGTTCTCTGTGTGTAATAAAATACACGATCTTCTTGTCCTGTAATTTTGATAAGTTAGAGAATTTGTCTTCACGCTGAACGGCTTCTTCTACGTAAGATTTTCACAGGCCACTATCGTTTTATGGTAACATGTCATATTCGGATGCTATATGTGAAAAGCATGAGGATCGGATTATATGAAGAAGGTGCCGAGACAGAAAGTCAAAGTGAGACTGCATAAGACCCACAAAGACGGGCATAAGAAGACGGGAGCGGTCGTTGGCATGGCAACGAAGGCGATAGAGGCTCCCAGACAGGCCCGGTTGGGCGAGCGGACCAAGGGGCAGTCTGCGCTTGCGACCACGGTGGCAGAGGACGAACTCGAAGAGCGCCGTCGTCTCTTTGCCAGAGCACGGAAAGGCGACAAGGGAGCCGTGGCGAAAATTTATGAGCTGTATGGCGCTCGTATCTACACGTCGGCCCAAGTCAAGGAAGTCCAACCAAACGGGTTTACCGTGCCGGCCTCTCCGGGGCGGAAACGGGTTCGAACCGCCTGAAAGGGAAGCGCGCTTCTGAGGTTGAAGGGCCGGTGGCCTGAAGAACCACCGGCCCTTCGGCGTTTCAGGGGCGAGGGGTGGTCTTGCGCGATGAACGAACGAGATCCCGAGAAGCTCATGTTACTGTATGAACGATTCCGTGATGTATGCCTGGTCGAAAAAGAAGTGTGGAAGGAGCTGTTCATGCCACGTGACCTGCCGGGGGAGGGTGTTCGCCTGACCAATATCCAAGATCGCTACGAGGTGGTTATCGAGAATCCCGAGGTCGAAGCGGTCTTGGAGGCCAACATCCCTTTGGGGGCCAAGGCCCTGGACGCCGCCATCACGGAATATAAGGACGCCATCCGCTTTATCAAGAAGGGCTGAGGCTCTGCGCTACTGGACAGCGACGCGCAAGCCGCCATTGGCTAGGATAGCGGCGATCTGCTGACAGGTCTCCAGGGAGCCTTCGTACACTTCCGCCGATCCAGTGTGATCAATCCGGTAAGCGAGTTCAAAGGCTCGGCCAGCGGTCATCTTAGGGACGGCCCGGCAGAGCAGATCGATCACTTGCTGGTACGTATGGCAGTCGCAGTTGTACACGATGACCCGGGCTTCCAGGTTGTCCCCGGTCAGGGTGCTCGATTCTTCAACGGTTTGAGGAATCGGGGCTGTCGGCAGCGCGGCCATCCAGTGACCTCCCGGCCTTGATTGTAACAAAGGTGCCACCTGCCTGCCACGAAAGCCGACGCCTACTGGCGTAAGAGGAACGTCTGCAGAACGATCCGATCCCGCATCGTCATGCGCTGCAGAAGTCGATCGTGCGCGGGGGAATCAGTGATCGCATCGAATCCGTATTGCTGGCACAGTTGAATCGTGTACCAGAGCGAGGCGGAGGTTTTCACCAGCATCAGCCCGTACTCCAGCGCAATAGCCCGCTCAGGATCCAGTTTCAGCCTTGACATCTGCCGGACCTCCGCCAGGGTGACCTGCCATTCCGTCCACGCTGCGCGCAGCCACGGCGTCAGCGCGGTGTCTTCCGGAACAAGGCCGCGTTGGAAGCGCACGTCATTCCGAACGGCGAGGTGGAACATCTCGCGCCATTCGCGGTCTTTCAAATCCCGGTCGATCCGCCGGTCCATCTCCGGGCTAAGTGGTCCACTGACGTTGTGGCCTTGAGCGATCCGACCTTGCTGCAGGAGCTGGGCATGGTAATCGCCCATGCGGTCCGGAGCAGCGGTCGTCCCGCTGGTCGGGGTCAGTTGCAGGGCCATGTAGTCACGGAAGTGAACGGTGTCGTACCGGGTCAGGAAGCGCGGCAGGCTTTCGGGCGAGCACAGATGGAACGGATAGTAGAATCCCAGGCGGCCAGTCGGATCAGGCGACACACGGCGCAGTCGTGAGTCGTCCGTCACTTCCGAAGGCCGCAATACCGGGCCACCCCATCCCGATACCGCAGCCAGTGTGCGAGGGCTTCCGGCATGGTCTCGAGAATCAACTGCTGGTCGGCGGCGTCCGTCGCATAGACGAGGACGGTCTTCCAGGCCACCTGGCGATGGCCGGGTTCGATCATGAGGTGGACCCGAATTAGATCCAAGTATTTGGGATCAACCCCATGGTGGTGCACCAGGCGGTGCTTGCGAACAATCTCTTCGATCTGCTCGGCGTCCTTCGGCGGGGAGGGGTGGAGGACTTCCTGGCGGTCCTGGACGCTGCCTTCGACGAAAATGGTCACGACGGCAAGCGCGGTCAACCAGTCGCCTTCGCAGGTGAGCTTATCCAGCCACTCGCGGTACGCCCGGCTTTCCGCGATGAGGCTGACGTCACGGAAGTGCGCGCGCTCGAACCCTAGGCCGAGCATCATGGTCAAGAAGAGATCGGGATGGGATTGTCCGAGGGAGAGGCCGCCGGTGTCTTCCTCGTAGAGGTTGCGGGCTAGCTCGCTACGGACAGGGCGAGGCGGGTTCTTCCCGTGGATCCGGCTCAGGAAGACCGGGAAGTCTCTGACGTACACCGCGTACTCCTGCCGAAAGTGTGTTTCGAGCTGGGCCTTGGTGATCTGCGGTCCGGAGAAATGCTTCCAGGCCCAGTGGTCTTTGTGGTCCATGATCGCCAACAGCTTGTCGCGGAGCTGGTCGCTGGACAAGGGCTTCATAGTGCTCTCCATTGCATTGCCATCGCCGACTCGCTAGAATCCACCATCCGATGGAACCTGTCACTCTTCAAAGCACCGAAGACATCTTCAAGTTGCTCGCCGAGGTATCGCTGAAGGGCAAGGGCCTGACGTCCGAATGCCTCCTCGACAAAGTCCTGGATGAAGGCTTCACGGAACCCATCTACCTCTCGGCCTCCGGCGAAGACCCCGACGCCTATTACCAGGGCAAGCCCCATGCATGGGCGGTCTATCAGATCCGTGAGTGGAAGCGCGTCATGATGATCTCCGGCGGCCCGGGAAAGGAACGGCGCGTCCAGATCACGGAAACACCCTGATAGGCAACGTTGCATTTTGCGCCACCCTGAGCCTAGAATCAAACATGACCAAGCTCCTCGCGCCTTGTGACGAAAACGAGCTGATGCTCATCACAAGCCTTCTGGAAGGTAACGGGATTGATTTTCTCGTTCAGAACGAGTACTTCGGCGGTCTGTACCCCGGTCTCAACATCTTTCCGTTCAACGAGCGGGTGATCCTCGTCGCTGAAGCTGACTTCGATCGCGCCTCGCTGCTGGCGAACGATTTCCTCGAGTCCATCGCGGACAAGCCCCGGCAGGGAGGGCAGGTTGGCTAAGGGTGCCGTCAGTACCACCCGCCGACCAACGCGTCCTCTTCGAAGTAGAGATAGCGGTGCTTGACGGTGGCGCTGTCGATCCAATCCTCGAAGACCCACAGTTCACGGCGCACGCCGCTGTCGGTATAGGTCACGTCAATTTTGTACGGAGCACCCCAGCTCTTCAGGACCTGCCCTCGGTTCATGCCGACCACGACCCGCTTCTGGGCAACCGCTTCTTCCAGGGTCGAGTACTTGTAGTAGGGAAGAAAGCGCCACGTGACCATCCCGACGAGGAGCAGCCCGAGGACTACGGACAAGGCCACGCGCACGGCGGGCCGCCACGGATAGGAAGTTTCCTTCAGGCCGAGCGCATTCGGCGTGCTCATGACAGTACTCTAGCAGCGTGTCTTCGACAGGGTCAAGCGCCCCTGCTCCGTCATCCCGCGTATGTACGTTGAAGTCGAGTCCAATCCCAACTATGGCAATTCGGTGTTCCTCCGCTTCCGCGAGCTGGGCCCGGCGCGTCCGGTCGGGCAGGTGCGGGTGTACGATCGGGTCTCCACCGGGGAGTGGTGCCGGGTGACCGGCTGGCAGAACGAGGCGTCGGCGCCGCTCTGTCGGGCCGTGGCCCAGCCCGTTGAAGACTCGGGCGCCGGCGTCGTCTATCTGGTGTCGGGGGGCAACGGGGGCATCCGGTTGAAACCGCTCGAGCCGGATGAGGCCTGGAATCTGGAGAACCCGCGGCAATGGGGGGAAGCCTATCTGCTCCTGGCGGACCGCAGGGACGTCCGCTTCGCGGACGCACCGGATTGAATCACGGCGCGTAGCGCGGGCGGGGGATCTTCTTCTGGGGCGGTTCGGGCGGGGGAGGGAGGGCGGCGGCCTTCGCCGAGAAGGGATTGACCATCGCTTCGTGCGTCAGCCGGTAATGGTCTTTGATGAGCTGGAGACTGTCGACTGCGATCTCGACGCGGGTCACGTTCTCGTTCAAGGTGATGCGGGGAGGAAAAGGCTCGGCTGCGTAGAGACGGTACGAGAGTGACCAGGCGTACTCTTCCTTATTCCGTTCCTTGACCAGGCGGAGCGCCGCCTTGGAGGTTTCGTTCTGAAGCAGGATGATGAACAGGTTTGACCGGTACGTCGGGGCGTCGTCGGCTGGGGAGGGCTTGAATTCGGGGATGAGTTTCGGGATATCTTTCAGCGGGACCGCGAGCGGGACCGCGACGGGGCCTTCGACGACACCCGTGAGTGGATCGGGACTCAAGAACTCGATATCCACCAGTTTGACGATGAGGATAGGCGTGTCGGAATTTGCCTTCTCTTCTTTGGCGTACTGGAACGAAAACCGCACGTGGATCTTGTCCCGGACGTACAGATAGACGTCCTCCCCCATGGCGCCTGGGATCTGATCCTTCATGACGTTTTCCCACTCGTCATAGGGATAGTACTTGTAGACTCGCAGGGCGCTTGACCTGTCGCGGATCTTGTGGGGAGGGCCGAGCTTGGCGCGGAGCTCTTCCTGGGTCAGCCCCAGGTAGCCATCCGAAAAGAAGGCTTCAGCGAGAGCGGCCTCGGGAGAGACGAGACACGCGACAAATCCAGCGAGTAGTAGCACGACCGCTCTCATCTCGGGCCTCCGGGTTTCGCAAATCCTACGGAGCCTCCGCCCTGATTGTCAAGGCGGCTGCCTTGCTTCGACGTGACCTATCCAGTATAGTTCCCTACTATGCAGCTAGAGCAGCTCCTACAGACTCGGATCGCCATCCTCGACGGCGCGATGGGCACCATGATTCAGGCCCAGCGGCTGGATGAGTCAGGCTTTCGCGGGCGTCAATTCGCCAACCACCCCTCTGACCTGAAGGGATGCAACGATCTGCTCTGCATCACCAGGCCGGAGCTCGTCGAGGCGATCCACCGCCAGTATCTGGAAGCGGGCGCGGACATCATCGAGACCAACACGTTTAATTCCACCTCCATTTCGATGGCGGATTACAAGCTGGAGCGCCTCGTGTACGACCTGAACTTGGCTGGGGCCCGGGTCGCCCGCAGGGCCGTGGACAAGGTGTTGGCGGCGGACCCGGCACGCCCGCGCTTCGTGGCCGGGGCGGTCGGCCCCACCAATCGCACGGCGTCCATGTCGCCCAATGTGAACAATCCTGCTTTCAGGGCCATTACGTTCGATCAATTGGTCGAGGCT
>VBOF01000150.1 GCA_005877855.1 Nitrospirota bacterium
TGCTTATTTCACCGCCAGCTTGACACTCATGCCCCCACCTCTGTATAGCCCGTCTCTCGGGCCGCCGTCTACCCCTTTCCTCCTCAGCCCTCGATCACTTCGACGTTCGCCCGCGGGATCACCGCCCGTGAGCCGTCGGTGAACTGGACCTCCATCACGCGGACGCGGCTTTCCGTGGGAATCATCTGCAAATCAGACGGCAGGCCCACGACCTCGCCGATACGGCCGAAAAAGGGCGCCCGGATGACGCGCACCGGGTCGCCGACCTTGACTCCCCCCCTCACCTCTCCCCGCTGGCCGGTTTCGACGTCCGGAATCTGTTCGCCGGGCGCCAGCGGCACGATGATTTCCGGACGGATGACCCCCGCGCGGATCTGCGTTGCGCCGGAGATGGACGCCTTGCGTCCGTCCAGCTTCCGCAGCAACTCAAAGGTCCGGCGGGCCATCGGGATGCGCCCGAACCCTTCGGTCAGGACCAGGGTAAAGCCGACGGTTTCCGTTCCGGTGATGGCCACGCCAAGGTCGTAACCCAGGAGCGCCCGCAGGTCCTTGTCGTGCATCCCGCCGACGACGATCCCCTTGACGCCGACCGCTTTGGCCTGCGCCAGGGCCTCGGCTCCGACAAAGGCGCCGCCCACCACGATCTTCCCCGCATGGGCGGACGTGAAGTGAGCAGCCGTCACATCCTCCTCCGGCGAAGCGACCCCCAGGACCAGGGTCCCCCAGGTCTCACCGCCGATCCCGAAGATCCCCTGGATGAAGGCGCACGCGGTCTCCACGCGCGCGCCCTGGCCAGGCAGCACCTCCGCCACCGTGCCGTCGAGATAGGCAAAGAGCTCCACGGGCCGCGGCGGCTCCCGCAGGATGACCTGCCCCGTTGCCGTCGAAATGGTCTCCACGGTCCCAGTGATGGGAGCGCGCACCAGCGTCTTGAACCACGTGATGAAGGCTTTGGTCTCCGCCAGGACATCGCCCTGCTGGATCCGGTCTCCCACCCGCTTGACCATGTAATCGGGCAGGTCTTCAGGCAGGATGCCGAGCTGATTGACGAGATTCACCACATGGACTTTGCCGGGCAACTCGGCGCGAGCCACGACCGTCGCTGAGGTAACGGCATCGCCGGCCGAGACGAGGACCGTGCCGGGCAGCGGCAGAACCCGTTTCTTGGAGACGACGGTCCGGGGGGTGACGGTGAGACCCGGTGTGTAGGTGTGTGCCATCGTTCAGCGAGAGGTTCCACCCCCACCCATCCCTCCCCCGGGGCACCCGTTGCTCTTCGGTTGCAACGGGTCAATGGGGAGGGTGAGGGTGGGGGGGTACAAGTTCAGCGCCGCGTGCCATTGCTTCAGGGCTCGCACCCGCTCCTCCACTTTCGTGGGCAACTGGAGCGGCCGCCCGCGCCCGTCCAACACCACACCGACGACGCCCCCTCGGGCACGCCGTTTGACCGGCACGCCCCTGCCCGCCCCCAGGTCCACGGACCGGGCCGGGGTCATGGCGACCGCGGCCTCTTCTCCATCGGCGAGGGGAAACAGCCGGAGCTCTCCGAAGGCCAAGGATCCCCTCGCCGGCTCCCGCCCACTCGGGAACGTGATGACATAGTCCGCGCAGCGCTCCCCACGGGCGCCTTGCCCGATCGGCGCCACGCATGTGCCCAAGTGGATCAGACAGTCCCGGACAAACACGTCGGTCGCGGCCTGCTCGTTGACGGTGGAGAGCACCCCCAGGTGAGGCATCATGAAGATGCTGTCCACGGCCAGCTCGGTGAACCCTAACGGCTCATAGGCGTCCACCATCATCAGCAGGGACTGCACCCGGCGCGGGGCGTGCGAGAGGATCCCCCCGCTGCCGACGATGAGATCGAGCTGCAGCATGTCCACGAGCGTTTCCCCCGACGCCTTCTGCTCGAACACGTCGGAAATGGACCGCTCCTGCTGGACTCCCTTCAGCCCGGTCGCCAGCGATTTGTGATGGATGAGGGCCAGGCGCAGGGCCTCGCGCGCGATGGCCTGCTCGATCTGGAGCTCATCCAGAGTCTGCGGGACCGTCGTCGGGCGGATCATCTTGTTCTTGATCCGGTTCCGCAGGTCCTGCTCATCGATCGAGAAGGGCACCCAGCGCATGATGCCGTCGAGCGTCGCCTCGGCCAGCACGTTCGAGATGCTGTAGCTCATGCCCAGATTGGCCGAGACGGTGCGGTTGAAGATACCGTGAAACACCGAGAACACGTCGGTCGTCGCCCCGCCAATGTCCACACCGATCAGGTTGATCCCCTGTTTCTTGGCGATGGTCTCCATGATGAGCCCCACCGCCGCCGGCGTCGGCATGATCGGCGCGCCCGCCCAGGCGATGAGCTTCTTGTAGCCCGGGGCCTGGGCCATGACGTGCTCCAGGAACAGGTCGTGGATCTTCGCGCGGGCGGGCCCGAGGTTCTCTCTCTCCAGCACGGGCCGTAAGTTCTCTGTGATGGTCAGCGCGGTCTTCTTGCCGAGGATCTCGCTGATGCGCGCGCGGGCGTCCTTGTTGCCGGCGTAGATCAGCGGCAGGTTGTAGCCCATGCCGAGCCGCGGGCGGGGCTCGGCGGCTGCGATGTATTCCGCCATCTCCACTACGTGCGTCACGGTGCCGCCGTCCGTCCCGCCCGAGAGCAGGATCATATCCGGCCGCAGCGCGCGAATGCGTTCGATCTTCTCGTGCGGCAGGCGCCCGTCGTTCGAGGCCAGAACGTCCATCACGATCGCCCCGGCCCCGAGGGCGCACCGTTGGGCGCTCTCCGCCGTCATACTCTGCACGACCCCGGCGACCATCATCTGGAGCCCGCCCCCGGCACTGCTCGTGGAGATGTAGATATCCACGCCGACTTTCGGATCACCACCCGCCCCGCTCGGCGTGACGATCTTCTCGCCATCGAGGATCCTCCGGCCGGAGAGCTCCTCGATCTCCGCGATCGCGTTGAGGACCCCGCGGGTGACGTCCTCGAAGGGCGCCTCGACTGTCGTCGGCGCCTCGCCCCGGTACGTCTGCCGGTACTCGTCGCCCACCTTCTCGATCAGAACAGCCTTGGTCGTCGTGCTGCCGCAGTCCGTGGCGACGATCGTGCGGAGCGGCCGGTCCGGCGGAACGATCATGAACGTCCCGCTGACCCCGATGCTCCGGCTCTGTTCTCAATCATGGCGCCGAGCCGCGACAGGGTATCACGCCGTTCGAGGAGGAGCGCGACACGCTCCACGTCACGCTGGGCGAAGACCACCTCGAGGATTGGAGTGAAGAAGTGCAGGGCTTGGCTGCCGAGGAAATTCATCGGCCCGACCGACTCGAGAAACAGGATGGCCGGCGTCGCCATCCCGCGCTCGACGACAGTCGCCGCGACCCGCTCGAGCAAGGCCAGGTCCTCCGGCGAGAGCGGCTGGCCGTCCGGCTCCACCGCAAAGGCATGCTTAACCCGCGCCTTCAGCCCGATGAGTTTGTGCGCTAGAAACCCTTTGGAGAACGGCGACACAAGCACCTGTATGCGAAGCAAAGATGGAGAAACAGCGGCATTATATGGACGCGTCGTAGGAGAGTCAATTCGGGCGGGACTAGGCCGGCGGCGGACCAGCCTGCTGTTCGGCATGATAGGAACTGCGGACGAGGGGGCCGGACTCCACATGATGGAAACCCAGCGCGAGCCCCTCCTCCTTGAGCAACCGGAACTCCTCCGGCGGGTAGAAGCGTACGACCGGCCAATGCGCCTTGGTTGGCTGAAGGTACTGCCCGATCGTCATGATGTCGCACTCGACCGCTCGCAAGTCGCGCATCACTTCTCGAACCTCTTCGGCCGCCTCCCCCATTCCCACAATGAGACCAGATTTCGTCCTTGCCCCCATCCTCTTTGCCCTGTCTAGCAGCGTGAGAGACCGATCGTACTTGCCCTGCGGTCTCACGGTCGGAAACAGGCGCCGCACCGTTTCAATGTTGTGGTTCAGAATCTCGGGCTCTTCGGCCACGACAGCGGCCAACGCAACGAGGTCACCGAGAAAATCCGGAATGAGGACCTCGACCGTGCAGGTCGGCAGCGCTCGCCGAATGGCCCGGATCGTCTCGGCGAAGATCCGGGCGCCGCCGTCTGGCAGTTCATCGCGGTTGACCGACGTAATGACGGCATGCCGGAGCGCGAGGGCTTTGATGGCCGCCGCCACCCGTTCGGGCTCCGTTTCATCCAGCGGCAGGGGCCGGCCGGTCGTCACGGCGCAGTAATGGCAACGGCGCGTACAGATGTCGCCGAGGATCAGAAAAGTGGCCGTCCGGCTGTTCCAGCACTCCCAGACATTCGGGCACCGCGCCTCTTCGCAGATCGTATGGAGGTTCAGGTCCTGGGTAAGCCGCCGGATTTCCTGGTAGTCCGGCCCCTGGCGCAATTCCACCTTGAACCATGCCGGCAGGCGCGGCCTCGGCTCCTGGAGCATGGGGATGGGACGGCTCAAAGGTCCCTCGGATGCTCCAAGGCCTGCTTGAATGTCTGGAGGAACTGCGCGGCGACCGCGCCGTCGATCACGCGGTGATCGCACGACAACGTGAGCGTCATCCGATGGCCCACCTCGACGCGGCCGTCACGGACGACAGGCGTCTCCCGCACGGAGCCCACAGCGAGCGCCGTCGCGGCGGGCGGCAGGATCACCGCGCTGAAACTCTCCACGTCGAACTTTCCCAGATTGGAGATCAGGAACGTCGCGCCCGTGTATTCCTCGGGCGCCAGCTCGCGCTTGCGGGCTCGCGCCACCAGGATCCGTTCCCCTTCGACGATCTGCCCCAGCGTCTTGCTCCCGCAGTCCCGCAGGATCGGCACGATCAGACCGTCCTCCAGCGCCACGGCGATCCCGATGTCGATGCTGGAGAAGATCCGAATGCTCTCACCCGCGAAGGACGCATTCAGGCCCGGGTGCTGCTTCAGCGCCCGCGCAGACGCGGCGATGAGCAGATGGGTGATCGAGATCGAGGACGGCGCCGCGGCCCTCTTCGACTCCTCGACCACCCTGAGCCCCTCAGCCATATCCACGTCGATGGTCACGTAGAAATGCGGGACCGGCGCCTTGCTCTGGGTGGTCATCCGGACAATGGCCTTGCGCATCTGGCTGAGAGGGACCTCCCGCACCGTGGGTAGTTCTTTCTTTGGGGCGAGGAAAGGCTCGAGGTCCCGCTCGACGATTCGCCCGCCCGGGCCGGTGCCTTTTACGGATTTCAGGTCAATGCCATGCTCGCGGGCGAGCGTGCGAACCCTCGGAGACGCCAGCGCTTCCCCCGCTCCCTCCCCTCTCCCATGGCCCATTGCAGTTTGAAGAGCAACGGGCTCCCCGGAGAGGGATTGGGTGAGGGGCCGTTGGGGCGTTGAGAGGGCCGCTGTAGGCTCCCTGAGGATTGCCTCAATGTTCTCATCCGGCTCTCCGATCACGCCGATGAGAGTGCCGGACGGCACGGTCGTCCCTTCAGGGACCAGGACCTTGAGAAGGGTCCCGGACGCGAACGCCTCGAGGTCCATCACCGCCTTGTCGGTCTCGATCTCCGCGAGTACGTCGCCGCTCTCAACGCGCTCGCCTTCGGCCTTCCGCCATTTCACGACGACGCCTTCTTCCATCGAGTCCGTCAGCTTGGGCATGATCACGCGACTTGCCATGAACTCACTCCCCGCCGATCCGTCGTATATGCCTTATCGTGTCATTGCGAGCGACCACCGGGAAAGCGGCAATCTCATCTTTCGTCTCGTGAGATTGCTTCGTCGTTTCGCTCCTCGCAATGACGAAGACTTGTCCTGCGCTGCGCCCGGAAACGCTAAGCGTGCTTAATCGCCATATCGACAAAAATTTTATAGCTCTGCGACTTCCCTCTTCCACGATGACGACCTTGCCCGTTTTCTTGGCCGATGTCGCCAAGGTCGCCAGATCCAGTGGGCGCAGCGTGCGGGGGTCGATCACTTCCGCCTGGATGCCTTCCTGGGCCAACTTCCCGGCCGCTTCCAGCGCCACCAGCAACATCTTGGAATAGGCGATGAGCGTCACGTCTGTCCCTGGTCGCTTCACCTCCGCGACGCCGAGAGGGATCGTGTAGTCGTCGTCTCCGACTTCGCCCTGCACAGGATACAGCAGTTGAGCCTCGAGGAAGATGACAGGGTTCTCGTCCCGGATCGCGCTCTTGATGAGCCCCTTGGCGTCAAAGGGCGTCGCGGGCGCCACCACCTTCAAGCCCGGGACGTGGCAGAACCACGCTTCCAGGCTTTGCGAATGCTGGGCCCCCAGTTGGCGCGCCGCCGAGCCCGGGCCCCGGATCACGATGGGCACGCTGAGCTGTCCGCCGGACATGTAGCGGATCTTCGCCGCATTGTTGACGACCTGATCCATCGCCAAGAGGGCGAAGTTGAACGTCATCACCTCGACGACGGGGCGGAGTCCCGCCATGGCCGCCCCGATGGCCAGGCCGGTAAAGCCCAGCTCGGTGATCGGCGTGTCCACGACGCGACTCGAACCAAATTCTTCCAGGAACCCCTTGCTGACCTTGAAGGCGCCCTGGTAATAAGCCACATCCTCCCCGATCAGGAAGACCCGATCGTCCCGGCGCATCTCCTCTTTTAAAGCCTGGTTCAGCGCTTCCCGGTATGTCGTCTTCATTGCACGGTGTCTTTAGGCGTAGACGTCGTCCTCGAGCGCAGTCACGGGTGGCGCCGGACTGGCATCGGCGAACTCCACCGCCTCGCGGACGATCTGCGCGACTTCCTGTTCGATGCGCTTGAAGTCCGCCTCGGTCGCCAGCCGTTCACCCAGCATCCGGGTCCGTAACAGCAGGAGCGGGTCCCGCTTCTTGGCCTCATCCACCTCGGCTTTCGTCCGGTAATGACCGTGGGCGGGATCGGCCATCGAATGGCCGAGAAACCGGTACGTCACGGCCTCCAGGAAATACGGGCGCTTGCGGGTGCGGACCTGCTCCAAGGCTTTGCCGACGGCCTCGCGGACGGCCAGCACCTCCATGCCATCGACCCGGCCAGCTTCGATGCCGTAAGCGGCGGCGTTCTGGGCAACGTCGGCGTAGAGCGCGACCGCACGTTCGACCGGCGTGCCCATCCCGTAGCGGTTGTTCTCGCAGAGAAACAGCACGGGCAGCCCCCAGAGCGCGGCCAGGTTCAGCGTTTCATGGCATGCGCCGCTCGGCACCGCCCCCTCGCCGAAGAAGCACAGGACCACCTGGTCGCCGCCGCGATACTTCACGGCGAAGGCCACGCCGGCTGCCAGCGGCAGGTGTCCACCGACGATGGCGTAGCCCCCCATGAACCGGCGCTCCGCATCCACGAGGTGCATGGAGCCGCCCTTTCCCTTGCACAGCCCGGTGGATCGTCCGAAGAGCTCGGCCATGACCCGCTTCGGGTCCGAGCCCCGAGCAAGGCAGTGGCCGTGATCGCGGTAGGCAGAGAAGACGTAATCGTCGGGCCGCAACGCGTCTACGGCGCCCACGGCCACGGCCTCTTCCCCGATGTAGAGGTGGCAGAACCCGCCGATCTTGCCGAGCGCGTACATCTCCGCGGTCCGCTCCTCGAAGCGTCGGATCAGGAGCATCTGGGTGTAGAGATGGAGCAGGTGCGCTCGTTCCACACTGGCATTGTAGCAGAAATTTCGAGGCGAAGAGGTTGGACGACTGTCAGGTCTTGCCGGTGTACTTGGCGATGATCGCGTCCTGCACCGGCTTGGGGCAGGGCTGGTACTCCTTGAAGTCCATCGTGAAGGTGGCGCGCCCCTGAGTCTTCGACCGGACGACGGTCGCATAGCCGAACATCGTCGCGAGCGGCACCAGCGCCTCCACGACCGAGGCGGTCGCGCGCGTGTTCATGCCGACGATGTGCCCGCGCCGGGAGTTCAGGTCGCCGATCACGTCGCCGGTGAACTCGTTCGGCGTCACCACTTCGACGCGCATGATCGGCTCGAGCAGGACGGGCCTGGCTTTCAGGACCCCCGACTTGAAAGCCATGTTGCTGGCGATCTTGAACGCCATCTCGCTGGAGTCCACCTCGTGGTAGGACCCGTCGATGACGTGCACCTCCACGTCCAGCAGGGGGAATCCGGCCAGGGGGCCCATGGTCATCCCTTCCTCCACGCCCTTCTGGACCGCAGAG
>VBOF01000151.1 GCA_005877855.1 Nitrospirota bacterium
CCTGTCCTGGGTCCGTGCCTGGAGAATGACGTTTCCCGAGACCGGTGACTTCGTTTCGCACATCAGCAGGCCCCGGCTGTCCGTCTTCCCTTCGCACACCGCGGCCAGCCGCTTCGTCTCCTCCGCATGTTCGTAAGCGTAGAAGCCTCCGATCAAACGCTTGCGATGCGAATAGAACTTGTGCTCGAAGAGGTCCACCGTCACCGACGTGCTGGCGACCGGCTTGCCGTTCAGGTTGACCACAGCGACATGGAACTTCAGGTTTTCTTTGGACACCGCCCAAGAATCGGGCTTGAGCCCGACGAGCACATACGCCGGCCACAAGGGGATACGAGCGGCGACTGTCTGGGTCTCGCCGTTGGGATCGCGGAACTCAAGCTCCGCCAGGATTTCCCTCGGCTGAACAGCCTTCGGCAGATTCGGGATTGTAGTCCGGACACCGCCGACATGATCTAGCGCCAGGTCGACACTGTGGACCGGCGCTTGCCTCTTCGTTGGCTGCCTTTCGGCATCTTGCGCGGTTGAGTCGCCTCCCTCCGTTTCTTCTGTTTCACCATGTTCGTCATAGGACGCCTGGTCCCGCCGTTTGATCCCTTCCACCACCGGTCCGTTCGAGAACGTGAAGTCCTCGAACCCGTCAAGACCCTCGACCGTCTTCGGCTGGATCTGACTGCGGAACTTGACAGGTAAATTCGCGGCGCCGCCGCCCGCAAGATACTGCACGGCGAGGTCCACGGTCGCTTCGGTCGCCGCGACCAGCGGCTCCGCGGGCGGCTGGATGACCGCTTTCATCAGCGGCACGCGAAACTCTTCGACCCGGAACTTCGCCGCGGGCCAGCCCTCGCCTCTCATGGAATAGACCCCGCCTTCTCCGTCAGGAGACGACGTCGCATTTGAGAGGGTGGGGGCTTTTTTCAGCAGCACGACGTCATAGAGGCCCAGCTTGGCTTCCTTCGGAATCGTCCATGCTGTCTCAGCCACCCCGGTCGCATCCCATTGCAGTGGCAACTCGTAAATCCGCCACGTGCCCTGATGCTGGATCGCCACGCTCTTGGGCCGCTCCGCTTCCGGCACAGACCCGAACCCGTTCATTCTGGTCTGGCGCAGGATGTGCTTCATGTGCACCGTCTCGCCCGCTCGGAAGAGACTTCGATCGAGCACGGAATGGACGGCCAAAGGCCCGTGCCAAGAAGGATAACGTAGCTGGAACCGATACGGCTCGATGCCCTTGTCCCAGTTCGAATGAACGAGCGTCAGATCATCGCCGCTCTCAGCCGTGATGAAAAGGCCTCTAGCGAAGTCATAGCTGCGACCGTTGCAATGTCCCACTTCCTGCTGCGAGGGAAGTTTTCCCGTACGTGCGACGCCGTTCACGTCTGTTCGCCCTTCCCAGATCACCTTTCCCTCGCAGTTCCTCGCCGTGACCATCGCTCCTTCCACTGGCTGAGCCTTGTCTAGCGTTGTAACCCACACCAGCGATGACTCGCGCCCCCATTTGAAATGCGCCGATAGGTTTGTCACCAGCGCGACGGTCGGCACGAACATGGGCTTGTTGCTCTCCAGGAAGGATGCACCAAGAATCGCGCTCTCGATCTCAACCACGTACAGGCCTGGCGCTTTCAACGGGATGCCGACCACTTCGAAAGCCTTCGCCCCGCCCGGTTTAGGAATCAAGAACGCCTTGGTCTTTGCCATCCGTTCAAGCGTGCCAAACACAGAGGCTCCTCGCTCGTCGCCGTCCTCCGGGTGTTTGTGAACAGCATCGAGCCACTCCAGCAGTTCCTCGCCCTTCTTGGGCTCCACCTTCATGACCTTCCCCGTGAGTCTCTCAAGCAGTTCCGTGGTTTTGCCGATAAGCCCTTTTTCCTTGGCGATCTGCAGCATCCTGGCCTTGACTTCGGGCTCGATGTTGCGCAGGGTTATCGGCAGCACAGGATCGGCGTTCAGCTCCAGGATCCCGAACTTCGCAGGGAACTTCGCCAGCGGCGGATACATATGCGTACGCACGGCGAGGGGGAACTTGTCTGCATTGCTCAGCGATCGTTCCGCATCGTCTTTCAAACCAGCCGGCAGCTCGATGGTAAAACCTGAACGCTCCGGAAAGGGTGCATGAAAGAGGACACCATGCACCCACTCACCTTCCTTCTCGTAGTCACCGCGCTCCGCGAGCCATGTGGACCCGCCGGGACCCTTCAGAACGATCTTGCCGGCCTTTTCCCAGGAGACCGGTGCGGAAAAGTTCAACGCCATATTGGTAATGGGCAGGCAGTCCACCTTGGGATTTTCCCGCTCGCAAGTAAAATGGGCCGAGAAGGTCTTACGCGTCTCAAAGTGCAGGACCTGGTCTTGGTCCGTGGCGACGCCGCTTGCGGACGCCACGCCCTTCCCCCAGACCAGGCTGATGCGCGTCTCTGAAGGGAAGCGCTGTCTTGCCTGGACCACGACCACAGGCTGGCCCGGCTTTTTCCTGAAGCGGGTCTTCAGGACTTGCGCACGTTCCTCGCCAGTCACAATCCTGATACCGACTCGGTCTTTGATCCCCTCGATACTGAAGGAGACATGCGAAAGAAGCGATTTGGCAGTCGCCTCGCCGTCCAACATGAGAATGAAGACCTGATCCTCGTTCACCGAACGAGTGCCCTCGCTCGGCATCGCGGACCGAATGGCCGGTCCGCCGGTGGAGAAGGAGAAGGCCCGTTGGCCGCCGACCTCCTGACCGCTCAACGTCTTCAGCCCGACTTTCACACTGAACTTGCACTTCACCCCGGCCGGCAGGTCGCGGCCAAAATCGAACACCCAGTTCCTGCCGTCGGCCCAGCGTGCTGTGCCCTTCTCCGGACAGACAATGTCGAACGGATCAACCAGGCCACGGGGATCGCCCAAAGGGACGATGGGCTCCGAAAACCTGGCGCTGACTTGGCGGATGCCCTTGACCTTGCCTTGAGGGGAGAACATCTCAATGCGAGGGCCTTCCTCGGCGTGCCCGACCGACACAGTTAACACCGCTAGAGCGGATACAACCACGAAGCTTCTGCATTTCATGGTGATCCCAACTCCCATCGGCAAAACGTTCCCTGTTCGGTGTAAATGAGCGTTCCTGGTCGGTGCGCGCAGAGTGTTCCACTTCAGGAGAAGACCAGTCAATCGGGCGCGCAAAACATTCCGCTCAATGACCAAGCTTGCCGTAATTGACCTACGCCCGATTCAGGTCGGCGGGCAGCCCGTGTCTCGCTTCGAGCTGACTTTTAGGGAAAAGGCTTAGGGGAGGGTGGTGACGACAGGTGCAGCGCCAAGGTGGGAGAAGATCGTCGTCGCGGCGACGGCGTACTCGATGAATGGCTTGGGGTAGACGCCCAGAATCAGCGTGCCGGCTAACCCGACGTAGATGACGGCCTGGAGCGCGCCGGAGACGGTGATCGGCGTGGGATCGGATGGCTCGCTGATGTACATCTTCTTCACCACGACCAGGTAGTAGTACAGCGAGATCACGATACTGATCAGCCCCACCACGATCAGCGTGTAGAGACCCTCCTTGATCGCCGCGACGAACAGGTAGAGCTTGCCGATGAAGCCGGCCAGCGGGGGCACGCCGGCCAACGAGAGCAGGAAGACCAGCATGGTGAAGGCGAGGAACGGCGAGCGCCGGTTCAGGCCGCTGTAGTCCTCGATCTCGTCGCTGTTGGTGGACTGACTGAAGGCGATCACGACCGCGAAGGCCCCGAGGTTGGCGAACAGGTAGGTGAGCAGGTAGAACAGGACCGAGTCGGCCCCCATCCGCGTGCCTGCGGCCATCCCGATCAGAATGTTCCCGATCTGGGCGATCCCGGAGTAGGCCAGCAGCCGCTTGATGTTCCGCTGCGCGATCGCCACGATGTTCCCGTAGAGCATGGAGAGCATTGCCATGCCGATCATCAGCCATACCCACTGCGGCTTGAAGGCGGCGAGCGTCGAGAAGAACATCCGCAGGAGGATGGCGAACGCGGCTCCCTTGGGCGCGATCGAGAGGAAGGCCGTGATGGGCGTCGGCGCGCCCTGGTACGTGTCGGGGATCCAGGAATGCAGCGGCACGGCCCCGATCTTGAAGCCCAGGGCCGCGAAGATCATCAGCCAGCCCACCACCAGGCCGGGCGTCATGTCGCGCGTCTCCCCGGCGATGGTGGGGAAGATGAATGTCCCGGTCTCCCCGTAGACGAGGCTGGTTCCGTAGGCAAGCAGCGCGGCGGCGAAGACCCCCAGGATGAAGAACTTGAGCCCCGCCTCGCTCGAGCGGAGGTCGTCCCGCAGGTACGCCACCAGCACGTAGAAGCCGAACGTGCTGAACTCCACGGTCACGAAGACGGACAGGAGGTCGTTGGCCGAGGACATGAACATCATCCCCAGCGCCGCCATCATGACCAGGAAGTAGTACTCGCTCTTGAAGAAGCTGAACCGGCCGACGTAGTCGAAGGAGGACAGGAGAACGAGCAGGCTCGTGCCGATCACGAGGATCTTGAAGAACAGCGCCAGCCGGTCCAGGACGAACATCCCTTTGAAGAGGATCCCGCTCGTCCCGGCCGCGTAGTACCACAGCAGGAACACCAGGGCGACGCCCATCCCTGCCACGCTGAGCCCGCCGATGGTGCGCTGGGACAGGCGGGGCATCAGGAAGTCCACGCACAGCACGACGCAGATCCACAGCGTCACCCAGAGCTCCGGGAGCATCAGGAGGAGATCGCCGAGGGTCAGGTTGAGGTCGAAGGTCACGGGTGAAGCCCGCTCCCCGTCTGGGTCACCACCGGCGCCAGCTCCATGATCCGGGCCAGGATTGGATTCACGCCCGAGCGGATGACGTCCAGCATCCGTCCCGGGAGCAGCCCGAACATGATGCTGCTGAAGATCATGATCAGGAGCGGCGCCCGGTCCACAAGGACCTTGGCATCATGGGCGTGGTGGCCCAGCTCGCTCAACTGTCCATAGAAGACCCCGCGCATCATGCGGAAGAGATAGGCCATCGTGAGCACGATACCGAGCACCGCGATGATCGTCTGGACGGGGTACTTGGCCCAGCTCCCCAGCACGATCATGATCTCGGCCACGAAGTTCACGGTCCCCGGCATGCCGATGGACGCCATGCAGGCGACGAGGAAGCAGCCGGCCACGAACGGCATCTTGGTGACCAGGCCGCCGAGCGAGGGGATGTCGCGCGAGTGGGTCTGGTCATAGACCCAGCCGGCCATGGCGAACAGCATCCCCGTCGCCAGCGCGTGCGCGAACATATAGAGAACAGCGCCGCTCAGGCTGATGTAGTCGAGCGCGGCCATCCCGAGGAACACGTAGCCCATGTGGCTGGAGCTGCTGTAGCCGATCACGTACTTCGTGTCCCTGGCGTAATAGGCGACATACCCGCCGTACAGGATGCTGAAGATGCAGAGGACGGCGGCGATGGGCATCAGGTCGCGCGTGGTGTCCGGCAGGATCTGAAAGCACGTGCGGATGATCGAGAAATGGCCGAGCTTCATCAGCACGCCGGCATGCAGCATGCTGGTGGCCGCCGGCGCCGCGGCATGGCCCACCGGGGACCACGAGTGCAGCGGCCAGAGGGGCGCGATCGAGGCAAAGCCGAAGAAGCACAACAACCAGATGACCACCGCCAGCGTCCCGCCGAAGCGGGCCTTCTCGGCCAGCACCGGGATCTCGAAGGTATTGAGGCCGGAGGCCTTGTAGATCAATAGTATTCCCAGCAGCGCCACGACCGCGCCCGCCGACAGGAACAGCGTGAGCTTCATCGCGGCGTATTCCTTGCTGTTACGCGCGAAGTTCAGGATGAACCGGGGCGCGTCGGGCCGCTCCCACTCATCCGCATTGGTCGTCTCAAGGTAGCCCTTGGTGTGGCTCCCCCAGACGCCCAGCAACGGATACATGGGGATGACCGACATCTCGTAGAAGAAATACAGGAAGAA